>JAFDIS010000171.1 GCA_019307945.1 Deltaproteobacteria bacterium
CTTGTTACAAAATGCACAAGAGGGAAAACTCCCCCCCGAAAAGCGTGCAAGAGGCAGCGTGAGACGGCCCGTTCCGGGCCAAGACAAAATTATCTAAGGAGGAACCGTATGTCAGATCTGATCGTACCCCACGGAAAGGAAGAGCGCCTCATCCCTCTTCTGCTGGAAGGCGAGGAGCTGGAAAAAGAGGCGGCCAGGGCCGAGACGCTCAAAAAGATCCGGATCACCACCCGGGAAACCTCTGACCTCATCATGATGGGAATCGGTGCCTTTACGCCGCTGACCGGATTCATGGGAAAGGCGGACTGGCAGGGTGTTTGCGACAAGTTCACCATGTCCGACGGGACATTCTGGCCCATTCCCATCACCCTGTCCACCGATGACGAAGACGTCAAAGAGGGCGACGAGCTGGCCCTTGTGGACGATGAGACGGGAACCACCATCGCCACCATGCAGATCTCGGAAAAGTACACTATTGACAAAGAGCATGAATGCAAATCTGTCTTTACCACGACGGATACGGAACATCCCGGCGTGGCAAAAGTGATGGCTCAGGGCAAATACAACCTGGCGGGGCCCGTCAAGGTCATCAGCGAGAGCTATTATCCCGAGCAGTTCAAGGGCCTCTACCACAGGCCGGCGGAATCGCGGAAGATCTTCGATGACCTGGGATGGAGAAGGGTGGCCGCGCTCCAGTTGCGAAACCCCATGCATCGCTCCCATGAATTCCTGGCCAAGATCGCCGTGGAAGTGATGGACGGCGTATACATCCATCAACTGGTGGGCAAGCTGAAACCGGGAGATATCCCCGCCGATGTGCGGGTGCGTGCTATCCAGGCCCTCGTGGACAACTGGTTCGTGGAGGGAACGGTGGTGCAGGGCGGCTACCCCATGGAGATGCGGTATGCGGGCCCCAGGGAGGCGTTGCTGCACGCCACCTTCCGCCAGAACTACGGCTGCAGCCACATGATCATCGGCCGTGATCACGCCGGCGTTGGTGACTATTACGGACCCTTCGACGCCCAAAAGATCTTCAACGAGATTCCGAAGGGGGCGTTGAAATGCGAGAACCTCAACATCGACTGGACCTTCCACTGCTACAAGTGCGGAGGCATGGCCTCCATGAGGACCTGTCCGCACGGCAAGGAGGATCGCCTGCTCCTGTCCGGGACCATGGTCCGCAAGACCCTGTCCGAGGGAGGTGACCTGCCGCCGGAGTTCTCCCGGCCCGAAGTAGTCGCGATTTTGCAGGAATATTACCAAAATCTCCAGGAAAAGGTGGAAATCAAATTGCACGGAGCGGCCACGGGTGAGGTGAAAAAGGACTAGTCCTGTGAGTCCGATTCCCTGATTGGAGATACGGCCTTTTCATTCATTGAGGTATTTCCACTGGATCGTAGAGACTTGAAACTCAACGAAAGGAGGTGCAGAGAATTTATCATAACCCCAATTAACCCGATTGAAGTCCTTTAACTGTCAATCTCAGGAGGTGAAATAATGCCAAGTTTTGTGATGGTTGAAAAATGCGATGGTTGCAAAGGGCAGGACAAGACCGCTTGCATGTACATTTGCCCGAACGACCTGATGGTTTTGGATATGGAGAAGATGAAGGCATACAACCGCGATCCGTCCATGTGCTGGGAATGCCAGTGCTGCGTTAAGATCTGCCCGCAGCAGGCCATGGATGTGCGCGGATACACTGATTTCATCCCCCTGGGTGCCAGCTGCGTTCCTCTTAGAGGGTCCCAGGACATCATGTGGACGGTGAAGTTCCGTGACGGGTCCATCAAGAGGTTCAAGTTCCCCATCCGCACCACGGAGGAAGGAACCGCGGACCCCTTGGGCGGGTATGCCACCCATGACGATCTGAACAGTCAGGCTCTGGCCACGGAACCGGCATCACTGGGACTGGACGCGGTCCCCACTAGGTAATAAGGAGGGATGAATATGGCAAACTATGAAACTGTTGAAGTAAGCACCGACCTCCTGATCGTCGGCGGGGGATTTGCAGCCTGTGGCGCGGCGACGGAAGCGTCTTACTGGGCCAAGAAGAACGGCTTGAAGGTGACCCTGGTGGACAAGGCCGCCCTGGATCGAAGCGGCGCCGTGGCCATGGGTCTTTCGGCCATCAACCAGTACGTGGGCGTGAAAGACGGGGACAACACCTGTGAGGACTATGTCCGCTACGTGCGTCAGGACCTCATGGGGGTGAGCCGCGAGGACTTGGTCTACAACATCGCCCGTCACGTGGACTCCACGGTTCACCTGTTCGAGAAATGGGGTCTGAAGATCTGGACGGACGAGGAAGGCAAGTATGTCCACGAAGGCCGGTGGCAGCTCATGATCAACGGCGAATCCTACAAGATCATCATCGCCGAGGCGGCCAAGAACGCCATCGCCGATGCGGGCGGTGAGATCTACGAGCGGGTGTTCATCGTCGAGCCCGTGGTGGAAAACAACAAGATCGTGGGGGCGGTGGGATTCAGCACCCGCGAGGAAAAATTCTATGTGTTCAAGGCCAAGGCGGTCATCTGCGCCATGGGCGGTGCGGTGCACGTTTTCAGGCCCAGGTCCGTGGGTGAGGGTTTCGGCCGTTCCTGGTACCCGCCTTTCAACACCGGATCGAGCGCCTATTTCACCATCAAGGCCGGCGCCGAGATGACCTGCCAGGAAGTGCGTTTCATCCCGGTGCGGTTCAAGGATGCCTACGGTCCTGTGGGCGCCTGGTTCCTGCTCTTCAAGTCCAGGGCGGTGAGTGCGGAAGGCGGCGAGTACATGGCGGTGCGCAAGGACGAGCTGAACAACTGGGCTCCCTACGGTCTGGCCAAGCCGATTCCCGCCAACCTCCGGAATTACCTCGGTATGCTCGACACGGACGCGGGCCTTGGCCCATTGTACATGGAGACCCACGAGGCCATCGCCAACCTGGCCGAGCAGTACAAGGACGACCCCAAGGCCTTCAAGAAGAAGATGAAGGAACTGGAGGCCGAGGCATGGGAAGACTTCCTGGACATGACCATATCCCAGGCGCATCTGTGGGCCGCCCAGAACATCAAACCGGAAGAGCAGCACTCGGAAATCGCGGCCTGTGAACCCTACTTCATCGGCAGCCATTCGGGTGCCTCGGGTGCGTGGGTGAGTGGTCCGGAAGATCTGGACACGCCCTACAAGTGGGGCTATGCGAACATGACCACGGTGGACGGCCTTTTCGCGGCAGGCGACGCCTCCGGCGCCTCCAGCCATAAGTTCTCCTCCGGCTCCCACGCCGAGGGGCGGATCGCGGGCAAGGCCGCCATCAAGTACATCGTGGAAAAGGGCGCCGAGCCTCAACTGGATGCGGCCAAGGTGGAGGAACTGAAAACGAAGATCCTCGCGCCGCTGGATCGCTACGAGGAGTTCAAGGATTTCACCACCGATCCGGCCGTCAACCCCAACTACCTGCTGTGGCGGCAGTTCATGGACCGCCTGCAGAAGATCATGGACGAGTACGCGGGCGGCGTCACCGCGGCCTTCAAGACCAGCAAGGCGTTGCTGGAAAGGGCCATGGAGCTGTTTGTGTTCCTGAAGGAAGACTCCGAAAAACTGGCGGCGGCGGATGTTTATTCCCTGGAGAGGTGCTGGGAAAACATCCACAGGATGTGGCAGGGCGAGGCCCACATTCGGACGATTCTGTTCCGGGAAGAGACCCGGTGGCCCGGGTACTACTTCCGGTCGGATACCCCGAAGATGGACAACGACAACTGGCTCTGCTTCGTCAACTGCAAGTGGGATCCTGCCTCCGGCGAGTGGGAGCTTTTCAAGAAGGACATCTGGACCATGCCCGGTGTCTAACCATCCCTGTTGACTGAAAGATGCTCCAGGCGCCGTTTTATGGTGCCTGGAGCTTTTTTGACTGAAAGATGCTCCAGGCGCCGTTTTATGGTGCCTGGAGCTTTTTCTTGCTCCAGATTTGATGAAGTCATAGGAGTTCCATCCCTGGAAGCATTCATGATTGAATTGCGCGAATAGGTTATTCTCATTATGCATGGAATAAAAGAAGGTCCTGGAATGAGACCAAAACAGAATCTATCACTCGGGGTGGATAATCCAAGGAGAACAGCCTTTCAATTTATCATCCTTATGGGAATTGTCAGTCTTTTTGGAGATGTGACATATGAGGGAGCGAGAAGTATTACCGGGCCTTACCTGGCCCTTCTGGGCGCGGGCGCCGGTATAGTAGGTCTGGTGGCGGGTTTAGGTGAATTTATCGGATATGCCTTGCGCTTGGCATCGGGTTATCTTTCAGACCGCACCAGAGCGTATTGGCCCATAACCATCATTGGCTATGGCCTGCTTGTTTCTATTCCTCTTCTGGCATTTGCCGATCTTTGGCAAGTTGCGGCTATCCTCATTATCTCGGAACGTATCGGCAAGGCAATAAGGGCTCCGGCAAGGGATGCCATCCTTTCACACGCCACCAAGCAGGTGGGCAGGGGCTTAGGATTCGGCATCCATGAGGCACTGGACCAGATTGGCGCCATTATCGGCCCCTTGATTTTTTCGGCTGTGTTTCTTCTAAAGGGCGGATACCGTCAGGGATTCATTATTTTATGGATTCCTGCGCTTCTATGTGTTGCCGTTCTCCTGGTGGCAAGGAAGAGTGTCCCGTCACCCGTAGAACTTGAAGTTTCTGATTGCACATTGGGGGAAAATATCAAAGACAAGGGAGGGCTTCCAAGAGTCTTCTGGCTCTACGGTCTTTTCATCTTCCTCAGCGTTGCAGGATTTGCCAATTTTCAAATTATCTCCTATCATTTTAAGGTTCAAGGAGTGGTTTCAGACAGCCATATCCCCATTTTTTATGCAATCGCTATGGGCGTAGATGCATTTATCGCCCTCCTCATCGGCAAGACTTATGATAAAATTGGATTGATATCGCTCATAATCATCCCTGTACTTACTTTTCCCATTCCGTTCCTTGCATTCTCTCACAGTTACAGTCTTGCTCTGATAAGCATGATCTTCTGGGGCGCTGTGAGGGGGATTCATGAGACCATCATGCGCGCCGCAATTGCTGATTTAATTCAGATCGAACGGAGGGGATTCGCCTATGGTGTCTTTAATACTATCTATGGTGGGGCATGGTTTCTGGGAAGTACGCTCACGGGAGTCTTGTATGATTTTTCTATTAGTTATCTGATTATCTTTGTGGTTTTGATGGAAATCATTTCTATACCGGCATTCATGATGGTCAGGAGTGAGACTTGACCATTTATGCTTCTAAACTGTGAATCAGTTAGGCATTAAAATATATTGATGATGTATTTTATCGCAAGGAATAGGATCACCACTCCGATGATCAACTTGATAACCCCGGCCGGAAAATACTTCTGGACCCTTGCCCCACAATACATACCCAAAAGCCCGCCTATTCC
>JAFDIS010000075.1 GCA_019307945.1 Deltaproteobacteria bacterium
CTCCTGCATGGCCTGGTCCACACCGTACTCGGAAAGCTCCGTATTGAAATAGATGTGGATCTTGGACGTGCTTTCAAATGAATGGGATTCGTACTTTCGGATCTCGGAAATCCCGTCCAGTTCCTTTTCGATCTTGTTAGTGACCAGCTTTTCCATCTCTTCCGGGGAAAAGCCGGGGCAAACGGTCACCACGATACCCTCGCCCACGGTAATGTCCGGGTCCAGGTACCGGGGCATGGACACGTAGCCGTAGATTCCGAAAATGATGATCAGGATCAACGCCAGCCTGACCACGACCGGTCTGTCCAGGCCGAATCGCGTGAGAAACATATACGGTCGCACCTCGATAGGGACTTGGATGTCTCGGGGGGATCAATGGGGTCAGTATTTCACGGCGTCTCCCGGTTCGACCCCCGCGGGATTGGTGATGATCAGCTCTCCTCCCTGGAGCCCTGAGATTATCTCCACCCTTTGATCGTAATAGCCGCCCAGGGTCACCTTTCGAAACAGGGCATGGCCGTCCTTGATCTCGAACACGCCCATGACCCCGTCCTGTTCCGCCAGCCACGCAGCAGGCACCTTGACGGTCCGCCCTGCCCGCGACAGCGGTAACCGTACGCGGGCGGTCATCCCGTCCGCCATGCGCGGATCGGGCCGCTCGACGCTAAGTTCCACGGGAAAGGAACGCGTGACCGGGTGGGCCGTGGGGGAGACGAAGACGAGAACCCCGCTGAAAGTCTCCCCGGGGATGGCGTCCACCGTGAATGGAAAACGCTCCTTCTCCCGAATAATGTGAAGGTCCTTTTCCCCCACGGAAAACTTGACCTTGATTCGACTCAAATCCACCACCTGCGTGAGGATCACGGCCGGGGGAATCACCAGCACTTCCCCTTCCTCCACCTCGCGGAAAGCGATCACCCCGTCACAAGGGGCATAAAGCATGGACTTCTTCAAGTAATCCTTGGCCAAGGCGAGCGCGGCTTCGGCCTGCCTCAATCGGGCCCGGGCCGCCTCGATGTCTTCGGATCGCGGACCTTCCCGGGCCAGGGCCAGTTGCTGTCTCGCGGCCTCCACACGTTCCCTGCTCATCTGAAGGCCTCGCAGGGCCGCGTCCAGTTCGCTGTCGGAGACAGCCTGGATTCCATGGAGTCTTTTTATGCGGTCGTAATTTTTCCGGGCCTCGGTCAGAGCGGCCTGGGCCTCCCGGAGACCGGCCTCGGCCATTTGGATTTCCTCGGGCCTGCTTCCGCTCAGCAGTTTTCTGAGTCCGACCTTCGCAGCATCCCTGGCCGCCACGGCCTGCCGCACCTGAAGCCTACGGCTGGAAGTGCTGATTTCGGCCAGCAGTTGCCCTTTCTTGACCTTGTCCCCCTTCTCAAAATAGAGTCGCTCGATGGTGCCGCCGGTCTCGCAAGCCACGTTCACCTTCCGGTAGGCGGCAAGCTCGCCCACGTACTCCACCGCCCCTTTCGGCGCTTCAGCACCGGCACGGGCCACGTGGACACGCTTTACGGGGATCGCCTTTCCGGCCGAGCCTTCTCTGGTCTCCGCCTGTTCGCCGCACCCTGAAAACACCGCCAGAGCGCACAGGAAGAAGGCATGAAGTACCATCCCTCGAAGGCTGTATACCTGCATGATATTCCAGGTCCTGAGTGAAATTCTCCGACACCGATCAAAGGTGCACACACCGCCTCCCCCATGAGCCGTGCCGTCCGACCCCCGGGGTAAGCACCAACGATTCCTTCGACCGGACGAATGAAGACCTTGAATGTAACCGAACGCCGGGCCCTTGTCACGCCGAAATCCGAAAGACCTCGCCGGCGCCGCGCCCCGTGAGGCACCAGTGAGTAGGAAGGCGGTGGGGAACACTTTTTTCTTGACAATCCAGCCCGTAAGATCTAGTAAATTAAAGTATGATTTACGAGATGGCAAACAACCTTGCCGTTTCCAGCGGCAATTGGTGGTGGCGCAACTTCCTAGGGGAGGTGCGCCCATCGTCGTAATCGCCGTGTAGAACGTCATTAACACCGTGGGGCAACCTCCAGAGGGCCCCACGGTTTTTTCTCCAGAAAAGGCTGACGAGAAGCCGCAGGGCCCCCGGGGGTCGGCGGCTTTTTCGTTTCATCCGCCCCCCGCCCCCATACATCAAGGAGGAAAACATGATCAGGCAATCTTTGAAGCAGGTGATCGCGGGAGGCGATCTTTCCGAAGGCCGGATGTTCAAGGCCGTGGGAGAGATCCTGGACGGCAAGGCCACCAACGCCCAGGCGGGCGCCTTTCTGACGGCCCTTCGACTGAAAGGGGAAACCGTGGAAGAGATTACCGGGGGTGTCAGGGCCTATCGCGAGCGGCTCGTTCAGGTCCCCCTGAACAGTCGGAGGGTGAACCTGGATCGCGACGAGATCAATGTGGAAGAAGAGACTATCCTTCAGACCTGCGACGACAAGGCCAACGGCACGCGCACTTTCAACGTGTCCACCACCACCGCGCTGGTGGTCGCCGCGGGAGGGGTCTGTGTAGCCCGGCACGGCATTCGCACCGCATCTCCATGCTTCGGCGCGGCCCAGGTACTCGAAAACCTGGGTGTCAACCTGGACATTTCCCTCACGGCCTTCCAGCAATGCGTAGAGACATTGCGGGTGGGTTTCTTTTTCGGCCCGCTGCTGAAGGGCCACGCGGCCCGGGTGGCGCGTCTGCGCTCCGAGCTGGGGATGAGAACGGTCTTCAATCTCATCGCCCCCCTAGCCAACCCCTCGGACGCCCCCGCTCATGTGCTGGGGGTCTACGAGCCTCACCAAACTGAAAAGCTGGCACACGTACTGGCGCACCTGGGCGCCGGTAATGCCCTGGTGGTGTGCGGCGAAGGGACCCTGGACGAGATCAGCGTGTGCGGTCCCACGAGGATTTCCGAGCTAAAGGCGGGACAGGTACACACCTCCACTATCCGACCCGAGGATTTCGGTATCCTCACAGCCCACCAGGAAGACCTGCGGGGGGGCAACGCCCGGCAAAACGCCCGGATCATCCGGGAGGTCCTGAAAG
The DNA here is from genome assembly GCA_019307945.1 of Deltaproteobacteria bacterium. Lineage (GTDB taxonomy): Bacteria > Desulfobacterota > DSM-4660 > Desulfatiglandales > Desulfatiglandaceae > B17-G16. The sequence goes on from JAFDIS010000075.1 coordinate 3,043, forward strand.
GTGCGCCTGGTCCCCGGCGGGACGTGGTAGTGCTCAACGCGGCGGCCGCCTTCGTGGCCGCGGACCTTGACCCAGATCTGGAGTCCGGCATCGGCAGGGCCCGAGATGTCATAGACTCGGGCAAGGCCCTGGAAAAACTCGATGCACTAGTACGCTTTACCCGAGCATGCGGCACGTTCGTGCGGAAGGAACTGCCGTGGGACGAGGTAAGCTACGCGGCCACGGCCCCCTGAGTCCGGCATCCGCGCGTACCGGCCCGGGGCCTCCGCGGCAAGCATGTCGAAATCCCATGTGCCCAGGGAAACGCGAGAAGAGAACGGCACATTCGAATTGCGGGGAATCGTGACCGGAAATACCCGATCGCCCCGCTTTGCCCCGGCGGTCCCACCGGCACGCGCGCCCATTTTCTGATCTCTTCCCCGGAGGCACTATGTGAGAACGAGCCCCCGGAACAATCCCTTTCACACGCCGCGGCCGGGACCTTCCATGAAGAAGCGATAAAAGGCCGCCAGGACCAGGGCATGGGTGATGGCACCCTCCCGGATGAGATCCGGGATTTGCTCCAGTGGTCTAAGGATCACCTCGATATCCTCCTTCTCGTCCTGTTCCTGGGAACCGGCCCTAAACACATCACGGGCGAAGAAAGTATAACAAAGGTTGTTCTGGATGGCGGGGTTGGGGTGCACGCTTCCCAGAGGCAGGGTTTCCTCCGCCCGGTAGCCGGTCTCCTCGTACAGTTCCCGAAGGGCCGCCTCCAGGGGGGAGTCCCCTTCCTCCACCAGCCCCCCGGGGATCTCCAGGGTGATGTCGCGAATGCCGTGGCGATACTGCCGTACCAGGACCACCTTTCGGTCCGGAGTTACGGGTATGATATTCACCCAGGACGGAGTCTCCAGGATGAAAAACCGGTGAGCCTTTCCGGTGCGGGGCGAAAGCGCCCTGTCGGTTCTCAGGTTGAATACACGATATGAGCGGTCCCTCGTGCTGTCGAGGACCTTCCACGGTTTGACGGGCATCGATTCAGACCTCCTTTTGCTACTGGGCCCTACCGGGCGGTGGGGGCCCATGCATTCCCCGCGTCCCGCGCCCCGGGGCGTCTTCATCCCCCCCCTCCTCCCGGTTTTCCAAAAAAAGTCGACACGTCCGAAAGTCTGGCCGTGACGGGGACCCGAGGCAGGCTTTCCAGAAAAAAACGCCCGTAGGGGCGTGAGAGGATCCGACGGTCCAGGATGGCCAACAGCCCGCGGTCCGATCCCTTCCGGATCAGCCTGCCCAACCCCTGCTTCAGGGAAATGATGGCCGATGGGACCTGGTAGGCCGTGAACGGGTTTTGACCCTTTTGCCGGAGGGCCTCGATCTTGGCGGCCACCACCGGATCGCCCGGCGAGTCAAAAGGCAGTTTGTCGATCACCAGGCAACTGAGGGCCTCGCCTGGGACATCCACGCCCTGCCAAAACGAACCCGTGGCCAGCAGGACCGAATGCACATCCTCGCGAAACGCCTCGAGCAGGGCCGTACGGGGGGCCTCGCCCTGCCGGAGCACGGTGAATGGAAGCCGATCCCGGATCAGCCCATGCACGGCGTCCAGGTTCCGATAACTGGTAAAGAGGACGAGGGCGCGGCCCCGGCTCCTCTTGAGGATTGCCAGGATGCGGGTGCCCGCCGCCTGCGGGAAGCGCGGCGAGGAAGGCTCCGGCAGGTCCTCCGGAATGTAGAGCAATGCCTGCTCCCGGTAGTCGAAGTGGGAAGGGAAAATCCCTTCCGCGGATTCTTCGGGCAGGCCAAGCCGCGAGCGCACGTAATGGAAATTCCCCTGGGTGGAGAGTGTGGCCGACGTGAGCCCCACCATCTTCACCTTATCGTAAAGGTATTCGTTTAAAGGGCCTGAGACGTCCAGCGGACAGGTATGGATACGCACCCCCTTTTTCCCCCGTTCGTACCATGTGAGCCAGTCCGGCCCCGGGGCACTCAAGACACTTTCGAGCAGATGCGCCAGATCTGCAGCCCGCGCCAGCAGGGCTCTGATCTCATGGCTTTCGGCCCTCTCGAGACCTGAATCCTCCACAAGGGATGACAAATGGGCCCCAATCCTCCGGGCCTCTTCTTCACGGATCCCGGTCAGGGTCTCGGGGTCCAGTCGCCCCTTTTCGGGCCCCTCGCGGAACCTGTCCGCCAGGTCCAGCGCAGCCTTTCGGACCGCATCCAGTCTCCCCCTGGTGCGTTTGACTCCCTCACCAGTAAGGTGCCGGATCTCCCTTTCCAGATCCCCCACGAGTTCCATGACCTGGCCCGTCCCGAAGCTTTCCCCGAAATAGGTCGTGGCGGTCTCTTCCACTTCGTGAGCCTCGTCGAAGACCACCACCTGGAAGCGCGGGATGATCTCACCGAAGCCGTCCCGTTTCACCTTCAGGTCGGCGAAGAAGAGATGGTGATTCACTATGACCACTTTGGCCTCTGCGGCGCGCCTTCGCAGGGCGTTGATGAAGCAGTCTTCCTGGAACACGCATTCGGGCCCGAGGCATTGCTCCGAGGTGCAACTGACGGCATCCCACAGGGCCTCCTCGTCGCCCAGCCATTCGATCTCTGACCGATCGCCCGTCCCGGTCCGGGCAAGCCATGATTCAAGGCGCCGTTTCAAGACCTCCATATCAGGCCGGATGAAGGAAGGCTGTGAAAAGAACTGGTGATAGCGGTGCAGGCAGAGATAGTTTTTTCGGCCTTTCATCAGGGCCGCCTCCGCCCGCAGGCCCGTACAGCGCTCCAGTAGCGGGATGTCCTTGTGAAAGACCTGTTCCTGGAGATTTTTCGTGCCAGTGGAGATCACCGCCTTTTTTCCACTCAACACGATCGGCACCAGGTATCCGAGAGTCTTTCCGGTTCCGGTTCCCGCTTCTACGATCACAGGGCGCATCTCGTCCAGGGCCTCCTGGATGAGGCGGGCCATCTGAAGTTGCGAGGGTCGGAACTCGAACCCCTCCAGAGTGGCGGCCAGGAGCCCTCCGGGTCCCAGCACGTCATCAACAGTTAGGCGGCGGCCGGTCATGTGGAGCAATATAGGGCGGGGGTGGCCGGCCGTCAACGCGGAAAACCATTGCTAGCCCCCCCCGATTGGACTAAGATGGCGACGCGTACCCGATCCCGTGATGCGAGGGAGAAAAAGGAGACCATGCAGGTTCAGAACTGGATGAGCGCCGAGGTTGTCACCGTGGATGAGAGCGGATCAGTCGTGCGACTCATGGAAATCCTCGAGGCACACGACATCTCTCACCTTCCCGTCACCAAAGACGGAAAACTGGTGGGCATGATCACCGAGCAGGACGTCAGGGCGGCCCTGCCCTCCAAGTCCACCGCCGTGACGGCCCAGGAGCTCCATTATCTCCTGGCCGAAATGAAGGCCCGCGACATTATGAAGGCCGACCCCCAGACCATTCGCCCCGACGAGACCGTTGAACTGGCAGCCGTCAAGATGCTCGAATACGAGGTATCCGGGCTTCCGGTGGTCACGGAGAAAGGGGACCTGGTGGGCATGATCACCCAGCGTGATGTATTGCGGGTGCTCATCTCCATCACCGGAATCTACCAGGGAGGTGTTCAGTTCGCATTCAACCTGGAGGACAGGGCGGGATCCATCAAGGAGGTCGCCAACATGATCCGGGAGGAAAAAGGCCAGATAGTCAGCATCTTGAGCAACAGCGACACGGCGGACGAAGGGTACCGTCATGTATTCATTCGCATCAAGAAGATCCCGGAGGAGGCCCTCCAGCGACTGATCCGGCGGCTGCAGCAAGACTTCATGCTCCTATACGTGGTCAAGGACCCCCTGAAAGAAATTTGATCTTGCTCTTGTACCGCTCTGTTCCGGTCGGGGTCAGCGCACATGCCGGTAGTGCCGCGCCAGCGCCCGGGGTGAGTCCCCCAGGCGGTACCGCAGAATCAGGGACCAGTCCCTGAGGGTCGCCCGCAGAGGCCCCTCCTTTTCCCAGCGGCGGGCCGAGGTCCTCACCACCCCATCGAGAAGCCTGAACCGCCCGAGCCTGTTGAGCCGACCGACCAGGGCCACGTCCTCCATGATGGGCCAGGGGGGAAATCCGCCCGCCCTGAAGTAGTCGGTCCGCCGCAGGAACAGACCCTGGTCGCCGTAGGGCAGTTTCAGAAACCGGGATCGCAGGTTCGCCATGTGGGCCACCAGCCTGAGCCAGGCCGTGGCCGGATGGATGCGCAAGCGGAATGCACCCATAATCACGCCGGGGTCCTCCAGGGCCCCAAGGATCATCCCATCGAAACCCGGCGGCAGGAGGGTATCGGCGTGAAGAAAAAGCAGGACGTTCCCCCCCGCGGCCCCGGCGCCTACATCCTGCTGTCGCCCCCTGCCCGGGGGTGAGGAAATGACCCGGTGCGTCCGGGCGGAGGCCACGTCCCGGGTGCCGTCAGCGCTTCCCCCGTCCACCACGATGACTTCATGGGAGGTCTCCGCCAGGGGCCGCAGGGTCTTCTCCAGAGTCTCCGCCTCGTCGAGGGTGGGAATGATAATGGATAGCTTCATCAGGCCCGTATCGCGCTGGTGGGATTTGCGGTTGTCCACGGTGTGAAGTCTTGTGGTATAAGAACACAGTCCTTGGAGAAAATCAATGTCCGCTGGGAACGAACCTTCATCCGGTCTGACGCTCCACGCGAGCAACCGTCTCGAGATCCTGGCCCGGGAGTTGGCCCGCACCCTGCTCCCGCCCCTGGAAGACCCTTTTCGGAAAGAAATCATCGTGGTTCAGAGCAGGGGCATGGAGAAGTGGGTCCGCATGGAGCTGGCGCGGCACCACCGGATCTGCGCCAACGTCTGGTTTCCGTTCCCCAATTCCCTGATGGAATTCCTATTCGACCTCGTCTGTCCCGACCTGCCTCCGTCACCCCTTTACGGCCGGGACCACCTCATCTGGCTCGTGATGAAGCACATGGTACGCTGTCTGAAAGGGCCGGATTTCGAACCGGTCCGTTCCTATCTCGGTGAGACACCCCGCCCCCTGAAGCTCTTCCAGCTCTCCGAGCGCGTCGCATATCTTTTCGACCAGTACCTGGTTTTCCGACCCGACATGATCCTCCGATGGGAGAAGGGACGTTCCTCCCACTGGCAGGCCAGGCTGTGGACAAGCCTGCGCAAGGAGGTCCCCGCCACCCACAAGGCGGCCCTCAGATCCCTGTTCCTGAAAAGGATGGCCGATCCCGCTCACGCACCTGGAGGCCTACCGGAGCGGGTGTCTGTTTTCGGTATCTCCACCCTGCCCCCTTTTCACCTGGAAATCCTCTCGGCCTTGTCCAGGCATATCCCGGTGCATCTCTTCTTCATGAACCCGTGCCGCGAGTACTGGGGAGACATCGTTTCCGGAAAAGAGGAAGCCCGGATCCTGGTGCATCGGGAAAAGAGGGGATCCGGGGATCTTCACCTGCTGCGGGGAAACAGTCTCCTGGCCTCCATGGGCGGTCTCGGAAGAGAATTCTTCTCGGTCCTCCTGGACCTCGAAACCACGGGACAGGATCTTTTCGACCATCCCGGCGAGGAATCCCTGCTCCAGGCGATTCAATCGGACATCCTGTTGCTCCGGGAACCGGGGTATGCAGGGCATCCCCCGCGGACGGTGAAGGCCTCGGACGATTCCATCCAGGTCCATTCCTGCCACAGCCCCATGCGCGAGGTGGAGGTATTGCGTGATCGGCTGCTGGACCTTTTTGAAAAATATCCCGGGCTCGAACCACGCGACATTCTGGTGATGGCTCCCGATATCGAGGTCTACGCACCTTACGTGCATGCGGTTTTCGGCCTTCGGGACGACCGAATCCCCGCCATCCCATTCAGTATCGCTGACCGAAGTCCGGTCCGCGAGGGGGGACTGCCGGAGGCCTTTCTGAGTTTCCTGGAACTCCCCAAGGGCCGTTTCGAAGCCGCTTCGGTCCTCTCCTTTCTGGAGTATCCCGCAGTACGGGACCGATTCGGCATCGCGGCCCGGGACCTCCACGTGATTCGCCGGTGGATCCGTGAAGCCCGCATCGCATGGGGCATGGACGAAAAAGATCGGGAGGCACATGGGCTCCCGCCCCTGAGGGAAAACACCTGGAGGTTCGGTCTGGAAAGGCTCCTGCTGGGGTTCGCTCTGCCCGACGAGGAAACCCTTTTCCAGGGGATCGTCCCCATGGACCGCGTGGAAGGGCAGGAGGCCTCCCTCCTGGGCAAGTTCGCCCATTTCGTGGAAACGGCACACCAGGCGACGACACGACTCAAGGCCCCCAAGAGCGCCGCGGAGTGGGCACGGGCGCTGGAGGACCTCTTGGAGGACTTCTTTTTCATCGAAGGGACTGAGGCATACCATGCACGCAGGTTACGGGCCGCCTGGGAGGCGCTGTCACGGGCCGAGACCCTTTGTGGGTTCGTCGAGGCCCTGGACCTGGATACCGTCACGGCCTTTGTTCGGAGACGGATCGAGGAAAAGGTCCCGGCGCGCGGGTTCCTGACCGGGGGCGTGACCTTCTGCTCCATGCTCCCCATGCGGAGCATCCCATTCAAGGTGATCTGCATACTGGGGATGGACCACGAGGCCTATCCCAGAAAGACCGAAAGACTCGAATTCGATCTCATGGCCGATGCGCCCCGTCCCGGGGACCGTTCCCGACGCAAAGACGACCGGTACCTGTTCCTCGAGGCCCTGCTCTCCGCAAGGCGGGTATTCTATGTAAGCTATGTGGGCCAGAACACCCGTGACAACGGCAGCGCCCCCCCTTCGGTGCTGGTTAGTGAGCTCCTGGACTATATCAGCCAGGGATTCGCTCCTGAGGCGGGCCCGCAAGACACCGTCCTGGATCAAATCCTCATACGGCATCGTCTGCAGCCCTTCAGCCCCGCCTATTTCGATCCGGCCCGTACCGAACTTTTCAGCTATTCCGCACAGGACCTGGAAGCAGCCAGGCGTCTCCTGGAATACCGGGTGGAAGATCGACCGTTCATGGAACGTGCACTGGACAGGCCCGGGCCCGAGTGGCGCGAGGTGCCCCTCGCTCGCCTCCTGCGCTTTTTTTCAAACCCGGCCAGATTTTTTCTCAGGGAGCGATTGGGTGTATCTCTGGGGGGGCCTGAGAAGGCTCTCTTGAATACGGAACCCTTCGTGGTGGACGGCCTCGACCGATACCTCCTTTGTCAAAAGCTCCTGGAATGGAAACTGGCGGGCAAGGACCTGGCAGGGGCATACCCGCTGGTGCGGGGCATGGGCCTTCTCCCTCACGGCGCGGGGGGCGAGTGCGCCTACGAGGAGATCCGGCTCGGGGTGGAGGATTTCGCGATGCGGCTCCGCAAGACCGTGGGCGCCGAAAGTTCCTGGGAAATGGAATTGGACGAAACCCTCGAAGGGTTTCACCTAACCGGGAAGGTCTCCGAACTTTACGGCACGGCGCTGGTCCATTACCGCCAGGCCAGGGCCAAGGGCCGGGACCATCTCCTGCTCTGGCTCCGCCACCTCGCTCTCACGTGTGGGGATACACCTCAGATCACGCAAAGTATCCTCTTGACCCGGGACGGATGCTGGACCTACGGGGTCCTGCCGGGGGCTCGGAAATTGCTCGCCGCATGCCTGGAACTGTATCTGGAGGGGTTGCGAAGGCCGCTGCCGTTCTTCCCCGAGTCCTCCTATTCGTTTGCCCGGGAACTCCTGGTGGAGAGAAAGGGAGAGTCTGGGGCCATTGAAAAGGCGGCCACGGCCTGGCGTGGGGATCAATACCGCAGAGCCGAATCGGACGAGCCTCACTATCAGACCTGTTTCGGAAACGTGGACCCCCTGGGTGAGACATTTCAGGAACTCGCTCTGAAGGTCTACGGCCCGCTCCTGGAAATCCAGAAAAAGATCGGTTGACCGGGTTTCTTCTCCCCGGGAACCCGGCCGGTGCGCCATGGATAACGGATCCTACGCAAAACGGAAAGAACTCGAACTGCTGGAGGTTCCCCTCGAGGGCACGGCCCTTGTCGAATCGGGAGCCGGGACCGGAAAGACCTTTGCCATCGCAGGCCTCTATCTCAGGTTCCTCCTGGAAAAGGGCTTCACTACCTCCGAAATCCTGGTGGTCACCTACACCCGCGCCGCCACGGATGAATTGAAAGGCAGGATCCGCTCTCTGATCCGCGGGGCGGTTTCGGCCTTTGCCGGACACCCGGTGGAAGAACCCCTGCTCCGGGAACTGGCCACGAAGTGTAAGACCTGCGGCGACCCGGAAGCTATTCTCACTGAAGCTCTCCGCGCCTTTGACGAGGCCGCCATCTACACCATCCACGGATTCTGCGGACGCCTCCTTCTAGACCATGCCTTTGAGAGCGGAGCCCTCTTCGACACGGAACTCGTCACGGAAACGGAGCCGATCCTGATGGAGGCGGTTTGCGACTTCTGGAGAAAGCACCTCGTGGGGGCGGAACCGGAGGTGTTGCATTGTGCCCTGAATCAGGGGTTCCTGCCCCACATGCTGCTGCGAAAACTACAACCGGCCCTCATCCACCCGGACCTTCGGGTTATTCCCGAGCCCCTGGACGCCCCGCTGGAAGGTCTCGCTCCCTACCGGAAGGCGCGAGAGGAACTGGCTGAAGCCTGGCCCGAGGGCAGGGAGACCTTGAGAGAAACCTTGCTCCGGGCTTCCCTTAACGGAAAAAGGTACGGGACCCCCAATCGCGGCGGCGCAGGCCCCTCTCAGCGGGAACTCAAGGTGGAAGCGCTCATGGCTTCCGTGGATCGCTATCTTTCAGCCGGTGGGACCTCCTTTCCGCCGCCCCCCGCCCTGGAGCAACTCGCCGCCGATTTTGTTGCCTCATCGGTGCTCAAGGGGAAGCGCCCTCCGGAACACCCCCTCTTTTTTCTTTGTGAGAGGGCCTGGGAAACCGGCCATGCGCTGGAGAAACAGGTGAAACGGTTCCTTCTCTCTTTGCAGGTGCGACTCTGCCGCGAGGTACGCCACACAATGCGGGCGAAGATGAGGGACGGAAACCGTCGCACCTACGATGATCTCATCCAGGACGTCAAGGCCGCCCTGGATCGCAGCGGACGGCTTTCCACGGGCTACCGGGCCGCCCTCGTGGATGAGTTCCAGGACACGGATCCATTCCAGTTCGAAATTTTCCGGAACCTCTTCGCCAAATTGGACAAGGCACTGTTTCTCATCGGCGACCCCAAGCAAGCGGTCTATGGATTTAGGGGGGCGGATCTTTTCACATACCTGCGGGCGGCATCTGACGTAACCACCCGTTATACGTTGACCCGGAACTGGCGCTCGGACCCGGACCTGATCCAGGCCCTCAACACGGTCTACCGCGGTCCTGAAAGGCCGTTCGTCCATGATCAGATTGCATATGCCGAAGCCGTTCCGGCGCAGGAACACAGCCGCAAGACGCTGCATATTGAAGGCGAGGAATCAGCTCCGTTCCGCCTCTGGGTCACCTGGCCCGGGCCCGGAGGGAAAAGCCGCGTCAACAAGGGCGAAGCTCAGAAGCGGGTCCTCGAAGGCCTGGTGACCGAAATCGGGCGGCTGGTGCGGCTGGGCAGAGAGGGAAAGGCCCTGCTCGGGGAAGAGCCGTTAAGGGAAAGTCACATGGCCGTGCTGGTGCGGAAGAACAGTGAGGCGCGCATGGTACAAAAGGCCCTGTCCAGGGCACGAATACCTGCGGTCCTCTACAGCGCGGACAACCTTTTCGACTCCCGGGAGGCCGTACAGATGGAAATCCTGCTCCGGGCCCTGGTGGAACCGGACCGTGAAGAGAGGCTCCGTGCCGCCCTGCTCACAGACATGATGGGCCTTCGAGGAGAGGAACTTGAAGTGCTGGGGAGGGACGAGGCGGCCTGGGAGAGCCTGCTGGAGCGCATGGCGGGATACCGCATCCTCTGGGAGGAGGCCGGCTTTCTCCGAATGATTCTTTCTTTCATCAATGAACAAGGAGTGAGGCCACGCCTTCTGGCCTACCCTGACGGGGAACGCCGCCTGACAAACGTCCTTCACCTTGCCGAGGTCCTCCACCGGCGAAGCGTGGAAGGCGGCGCCCTGGGTCCTCAGGGGCTCCTACAATGGCTCCAGGAGCGGCTGGACCCCGACACCCCGCGCAGGGAGGAAGACCAGTTGCGCCTGGAAAGGGACGAGGATGCGGTCACCGTGATCACCCTCCACAGGAGTAAGGGACTTCAATTCCCCGTGGTCTTCTGTCCTTTCCCGTGGGAGGGTTGCCGAACGGGCAAGGGCCCGCTGATCTTTCACGATCCTGCCCGGGACGGGCGCCTCACCATGGACCTGGGCTCGGACCTCAGGGACGAACACCGGCCCCTGGCCGAAATGGAGTTGCTGGGCGAGAGCCTGAGGCTCCTCTACGTGGGCCTGACCCGGGCCAGGAACCGATGCTATCTTGCCTGGGGGCCCGTAAACCGGGCCGAGACTTCCGCGCCGGCCTTTCTCTTTCACCACCCCCCCCTCGAAAGGTGGGACACGGTGGTGGACGCCCTGGCCTCCCATGTCAAAGGGCTCTCGCCCGAGGAGATGAGGGCGGACCTGGAGGCACTGGAAGAGGCCTCGGGCGGTACCATCGTGCTGGCCTCGCCCCCCGGAGGCGGGGCCGGCCTGAAGGAGCCCACCAGGGACACGATCACGACGCTGGAAATGCGGATCTTTTCAGGATCCATTCGCAACGACTGGCAGGTCACGAGCTTTTCTTCGCTCGTCTCCAACCGCGCCGTGGGCTCCGACTTGCCGGACTACGACGAAGGAGAACCCCTCGAACCGGTGGGAGCGGAATCCGGGCAAGGAGCCGAACCTGAGGAAGCCGGGGGCATCTTCGCCTTTCCCAAGGGGGCGGCGGCCGGCATCTTTTTCCATGACCTGATGGAACACCTGGATTTCACCGATGCGCGCACCCCCCGCCTGGAAGAAGCCGTGGAGGACCGGCTCAAGCGATCGGGATTCGGCCCTGAATGGAAGGAGCCGGTCTCGGCCATGGTGCGAAGGGTCCTCTCGGCGCCCCTCGACCCCTCATTCCCGGGGCTCGTCCTGGAAAAGGTGGGCGTCGAGGATCGGCTCAACGAACTGGAATTCTACTTCCCCTTGCGCACCATCGACCCGGAACGACTGGCCCGGGCCTTTTCAGGCCTGGCCCCGGCCGAAAACCTCGCAGCCTTTCCATTGAGCCTCGAAGGACTCCGTTTCGATCCCGCACGGGGATTCATGAAGGGGTTCATGGACCTGGTGTTCCGCCGGCAGGGCCGATACTTTCTCGTTGACTGGAAATCCAATCATCTAGGAAACCATGTGACGGACTATGATCCCTCCTCGCTGGCGCGCGCCATGAGGGAGGAGCTCTACGTTCTGCAATACCTGATATACACCCTGGCCCTGGACCGCTATCTCTCCATGAGAGTGCCGGGCTACCGCTATGAAACCCATTTCGGAGGTGTCTATTACCTCTTCCTGCGAGGTGTGGACCCTGAGGCCGGCCCGGACTACGGGATCTATCGCGATAGGCCTCCGGCCCACCTCATGGCCCGGTTGCGGGATATCCTCCTGGACGAGGGTGACCACCCGGGGAGCATGGACCCCGCGGCCTCACGGGAAATGCTTCCCTACAACTCAGAAGCACCGGAGGAGGGCCAATGACGGCGCTACCGCTTTCCGAGACCCTCTTGCTCGAGGCACCGTTCGAGGAGCTGGATCGGCAGTTCGCAGGGCTCATGATGCGGCTCTCCGAGTCCACGGATCCCCTCCTGGCGCTTTCGGCGGCCCTCGTGACCCGGGCCACCGCCCACGGGCACGTGTGCGTGGACCTGCGCGAGGCCGCGTCCCTTCTCCCCGAACAGACGGGCCTTTCCCTGCCGGAACTCGCGTCATGGGCAGAGAGGCTTCTGGCCAGCGGCGTGGTGGGGACCCCCGGTGATTCCATGCCCCTGATCCTGGATCACCGCCACCGGCTCTACCTCTACCGCTACTGGCGCTACGAGCAGGTCCTGGTGCGGGAGATTTTGGAAAGAACGGCTGAACATGACCCCGCCCTTTCCCATGAAACCCTGAGAGGGGCCTTTCGGAAATATTTTGCTGCGCCCCGTGGGGCGGAGACGGACTGGCAGAAGGTGGGGGCCTTTGCAGCGGTCACCCGTAGGTTTTCGGTCATCTCCGGCGGCCCCGGCACCGGCAAGAGCACCCTTGCAGGCCTCATCCTTGCCCTGCTCATGCACCCCGACCAGGGCAAAGTGCCCCGGGTGGCCCTGGCGGCCCCCACGGGAAAGGCAGCCTCCCGCCTGGAGGAGGCCATGAAAGTCCAGGCCGGGCGCCTCGGCCTGGCCGAAACACTGGAGCGATCCGCGGCGGAAAAGGCCTCCACCCTGCACCGGCTCCTGGGAGTCCGCCCCGGCTCACCCCGCCCGCGGCACCATGGAGACAATCCATTACCGGCGGACGTGGTTGTCGTGGACGAAGCCTCCATGGTGGACCTGGCCCTCATGTCCCGTCTGGTCCAGGCGGTGCCGCCCAGATCACGCCTGATCCTTTTGGGAGACCACCACCAGCTCTCCTCAGTGGAGGCAGGGGCCGTCCTGGGCGATCTCTGCCGGGGGGCCTCGGAACCGGTCTACTCCAAACGATTCGCAGATTCCTTCCGGGACCTCACGGGCGAGGATCTGTCGGCAAAAGTCCGCACGGAGTCGTCATCAGGCATATGGGACAGCGTGGTCCGGCTTAAAAAGAACTATCGCTTCGGCCCCGAGAGCGGCATAGGCGCTTTGAGCCGGACGGTTCTTGAAGGGGACGGGGAAGAGGCCCTGGAGCTTTTGAAGCATGGGGGCTACGAGGATATCGGGTGGCGGCCCCTTCCCCCTCCCGGAGGCCTGGCTGCGGCACTCCGGCCCGTGGCCCTCTCAGGCTACGGACCCTACCTGCGTGCCCGGGGCCCTGAAGAGGCCTTCTCCCTGTTCGGGCGATTCCGCATCCTTTGCGCCCTCAGGAGCGGCCCCTTCGGGATCGAGACCCTCACACGGGAAGTGGAACGCCTTTTCTCCAGGGAAGGCCTGATCCGGACCACGAGGCGATGGTACCGGGGAAGGCCCGTGATGGTCACCCGAAACGATTACACGCTTTCCCTCTTCAACGGAGATATCGGTTTCGTGTTATCAGACCCCGAGACCGGCGAGCTTCGGGCGTTTTTCCAGGGTAAAGGGAACGTGCCCAGGAGTCTTTCCCCCTCACGCCTTCCGGAGCATGAGACGGTTTTTGCAATGACGGTCCACAAGAGTCAGGGTTCCGAGTTCGACGAAGCGCTCCTGATCCTGCCCGACCGGGACTCCCCGATCCTGACACGTGAATTGATCTACACCGCCGTGACCCGGGCGAGACGGAAGGTGACGGTCTGGGGTGACGAGGGGATCTTCGTTCGGGCCGTGAAGCGGAGGACGCTGAGGTCTTCGGGCCTGGCCGATGCCCTGTGGGGCGGGCAGGAAACTCCCGGGGAGTCATTTAACCTTCACCGCCCAGGGGAAAGGGAGTAAGGCACCGTAACAGAAAGCCGCATGAACCCAAAAAATTCACCCATGAACACCGATGACAAATCGGTAGGAGAAACGCCTGAAGGGCCCGAGCCCTAGACGGAGAGTGTCAATCCCCGAAGAAAAACACAACGGAGTTTCTGGGGCTCTACGCGGGGGAGCTTCCACCCGACCGCCATGCGCGGCCCTTGCCGGGTTCCCTGCCTGCCGATAGGCAGAAAAATGGCAACACTGAGAAAGATCCAAAAAAGGCCGCAAAGAAGAAAACGGTTTGACAGACGTTCCACCTTCCTTCATATAATAAAACCCGGTTTATCCAGGTTTATTGAAATAGTGGATGATGAAACTGAAAGGTTGTGTTCGCACCCAAGGCTGCCTGCCGCAGGCAGGAAAGGCCGTTACGGCCTGGAGTAAATGGAAACCATGATAGAAGATCGATCTCCCTGTGCGTGGCCGCACGCAGACAGGTGGCTGTCAGTAGACGAAATCGCGGCCTACCTCGGGATCAAGCGGGATACGGTCTATAAGTGGATCGCCGACAAGCGAATGCCCGCTCACAAGGTCGGCCGCCTTTGGAAATTCCGAAAAGAAGAAGTTGATGAGTGGGTAAAGAGTGGTAGCGCAAAGGAATCCGATGGTGATGAAGGACGATAATAACCTCGCCCCAGGGGATGTTGTCTCTGGATTGGAGCCGTCTGAACTGGTTGAGATTCAGCGTATTGCTCCTTTTGGCAGCAAGATCCTTGTTGAGGGAGTGGGGGTCCAGTCCAGACGAGTCATTAAACGCCCTTTGACTTCGGAGGAGTTGTCTGTTCTCGTCAAAGTTCGCGGTGGGAAGCATGCGTTTGATGGTGACCCGAACATCTTCCTACTGGGCGCTGAGGCAGAACGCATTCGCATCGCCCATCAATTCGACCCTTTGTTCGCAGTCAATTCAAGTATTGTCGATCCCCTTCCGCACCAAGTGGAAGCGATTTACAGGTATCTTTTGCCGCTGCCACGAATCCGTTTCCTTCTTGCTGACGATACGGGGGCCGGCAAGACCATTATGACCGGTCTCCTCATCAAGGAACTCTTATTCCGTGGAG
>JAFDIS010000076.1 GCA_019307945.1 Deltaproteobacteria bacterium
CCGGCACAGGCAGGCGGCAGGTAGAAGCACTGCGTCCCTTACCCCTGCAATACGGGCCCTGACAACGGGAAGGAGTAGCTTATCTTGGAACCGGAAAACTCCATTTCACGCTGAACCAAGACAGGTGCTTTTTCATGAGCTCTGCTCAAACCTGCCGATAGGCCTTAAACCAAGGAGGTCAACATGACGAAGAAACTTCAGGAACTTGCCCTATCTTTCTTTTTGGCTGTGTGTGGTATAAGTATGCTTTTAGGGATACTATGGCTCAAACCAGTACTTGAAACCCAGAAGCAGCTAATTGAAGAAACAAGAATAAATCAAGAAAAAATCATGCAAGGAGCTGAGCAGACACGTGCAATACTAACAGAGCTAGGATATGCCACTGCTGTAATTGCGATGGTGGAGAATAGGATGATTCAGCCTGCTGATGCAAACAGAATGATAGAAGACTCGGTTAAAGTCATAGAATCTCATTCAGAGCGCTTAGGTAAATTGGCCAGACTTATAAATGAGTTCAGAATCAATGAACAAACACGTAGACGATAGCGATAGAATTTAGATAACAATCGGCTGCAAGGGACGACAAACAGGATGGTTGTGTTCTTCAAAGCCAGTGCCCCGCATCGAATCTTGTGGTATTTCAAAGCCCGTAGCCCCGCGCGTTTGCAGCCGTTGAGCCGTAACGGTGTTGCCGGACGCTGCGCGCCCGGCAACAATGCGCTGCGGACTCCATCCACTGGTAATTCGGCGTGAAGCGCTTAACAACCAGCGGATTCACTATACAAGTTCGGTGACAAACAAGTTTGTCCCCGGTCTTGTTGCTGATTCGCAGAGCATTAGAACGCAATACTATATGGTAAAGGGCGCTTTGAGGAGGAACGACGTCACGAATGAGAAACCCGGCTCGCCGAAAGCAGGTTGAGAAACTCTTTGTGCTTGGGGCGGGAGCGTCTCTGGCAGCGACGGCCGTGAAGAGTTCGGAAGGCTCGATTCAGCAAGCTCCGCTTGATGCTGAGTTCGCAGCCCGTATTGCAGATCTCAAGCTTGAGCGCCCCGGCTGGGTTGCTGATTCTCGAAAGAAGGTCGTCCAGTCCTTCAGGCCGAATGGCCCGTTCAGAACCTACAGGCTGGAGGAGGCGATACTGCGACAGCTCGGTATCCTTGAACTGTTCCGGTCGCTTCATGCTCGTCGGTCGCGCAACCAGATTGACCCCCACGAATGGCTGAACCACCTGACCCACCTGATTTGTGTCGTGCTGAACCGAGCGAGAGAGAATAGGCAGGCTCTATACAGACGGCTTGTCGATCTTCACTTCCCGCCGGGGACTGCCGTGCAGAACCTCAACAATCGCGTGATTACGTTCAACTACGACACGCTTCTCGATTGTCACTTGCTCGAACACTGGAAGACCACGGAGGTCTACTTCGATGCGATTCGGGAGCGACGCGACCGCCCCGCGCGAGCCTCACAGGACCATCCACTGCTGCTGAAGCTTCACGGGTCCATCAACTGGCGGTGCGCGAGTGATAGCCTTCGCACAATGATCGAGGGCAGTGGAAATGCTAATGACGAGTTCTTGGTAATTGACCCAATCTGGATGGACAACAGCAGGATTCCCAGGCCGATAGATGAGATCGCACCGCTGATTATCCCGCCGCTTCCGACGAAACCAATAACGACCGTGGGCATCTTCAATTGGCTTTGGACCCGTGCGTACGAGTACCTATATGACGCGCGTGAGCTGGTGGTCATCGGCTACTCCATGCCTCCTGCGGATCAGCTCGCAGAGTCGATGTTCGGAAGCTTCCAGTCGCGTCGCATGGAGCGCATAGTAATCGTCGATCCAAACACCGCTGCGCTGGATCGCTGGCGTACAGTCCTGCGCAGGACGGGCCTTAAGGGACTACGCTGGACCTACTACGAGTCTCTCGACGTGTTTCTGGACGCGGAGAATGCGGTCTAACCCGCGCGTCTAGCAGACCTCCGCGCCTAGCATATAGACTGAGCAGGGAGGCGAACGCTTGCGCTTAGCAGCTGATGCGCCTCAACGTTACCCTCTCTGCTGATAGGCTCGCCCCGCCAGGCGGGCGAACCTATCGGCAGCGCTGAGCAGAGGGTTTGGTCACCGCTGCCGCTGACCGGAAAAAATGATGAAATTCGAAATCTATACAGATGAAAGCTACATAACGGGGGAAAGATTCAGAAGCATTGCTGCGTTTTCCTATAACGCTGATTACAAAGATCAAATGCATGGAGAATTAGAGGAGATATTGAAAGGATCTGGCGTTGGGGAATTCAAATGGAAAAAGTTAAAAGATGCAAAACATAACTTCTGTGCAATTAAACTTATTGATTATGTATTAAAAAAAATATCGAATTATGATCTCAGGGTTGATATTGTTGTCTGGGATACTCACGATAGTCGGCATAAGATCCAAGGAAGGGATGATGATGCCAATTTTGAAAGAATGTTTTTTCATTTGCTTAAGACAACTCTAAAAAGACGACCGAGAAATAGCATTTGGAATATCTATCCAGATCAGAAACATGGTATTGACTGGGATACTATTCATGATTGTATTGCCGCAGTAGGCAGGCATATTGAATACCATACGACAATGTTTGGAGACTTTTTTACTGATCCCTATTACCATATTGAATCGTTCAAGGAAATAGATTCGAGTATAACTCCTTGCTGTCAAATAGCAGATCTTTTTGCCGGTTTAAGCGTTTTTTCCATTAATTATTATAGTGATTATTGCTTATGGAAACACAACTTGGCTACACAACAATCTACATTATTTCCAAATCCAAACAAAGAAATTCAATTCTCTAATAGAGAAGAGGTAAGATTTTGCATTATGCATCATATAAATAAGGAATGTAAGAAAATGAAACTAGGAGTTAGTTTGAAAACCAAAAAGAGATTTCATACTTTTAACCCCAAAAATCCTATAAATTTTTGGCTTTATACTCCCCAGCATAAATATGATAAAGCACCAACAAAAATCGGCTAACGAACAAGGATAGATTGTGAAAGCGAAGCGAGCCACGATCTCATCCTGTAGTTTAACAAGCCCACCCGAGGGCCACGACGAGTAATGATGGATCAATGAGAGGATAATCAAATATGGCTAAAAACAACAACGGAGCCAACCTCGGTTTCGAACGGGAATTGTGGCAGGCCGCCGACGCGCTCCGCTCCAACATGGACGCCGCCGAATACAAGCACGTCGTGCTCGGCCTGATCTTCCTCAAATATATCTCAGACGCCTTCGAGGAGCAGCATGCCAAGCTCGTTGGTGAGATCGACCAGGGAGCCGATCCGGAGGACCCCGACGAGTACCGCGCAGTCAATATCTTCTGGGTGCCCAAGGAAGCCCGCTGGTCACACCTCAAGGCCAATGGCAAGCAACCCACCATCGGCAAGGTCGTGGATGACGCTATGCTTGCCATCGAGCGTGACAACCCTTCGCTCAAGGGCGTGCTGCCCAAGGACTACGCGCATCCGCGCCTCGACAAGCAGCGTCTCGGCCAGCTCATCGACCTTGTCGGCAACATCGGATTGGGCGACAAGGAAAACCGCACCAAGGACATCCTCGGCCGGGTATACGAGTACTTCCTGTCGCAGTTCGCCAGCGCCGAGGGCAAGAAAGGAGGCCAGTTCTACACGCCTCGTTGCGTCGTCCGCCTGCTGGTTGAAATGCTCGCGCCCTACAAGGGCCGGGTGTACGACCCGTGCTGCGGTTCCGGCGGCATGTTCGTCCAGTCGGTCGAGTTCGTCAGGGCGCATGCGACAGGCAACGGCAATGGGGGCAAAGCAAAGGCCCACGTAAGCATCTTTGGCCAGGAGTCCAACCATACCACCTGGCGGCTGGCGAAGATGAACCTCGCCATCCGGCAGATAGAAAACAACCTCGGCAAGGAACACGCCGACAGCTTCCATCGCGACTTGCATCCCGACCTCAAGGCCGACTACGTCCTCGCCAATCCGCCGTTCAACGACAGCGATTGGCGCGGCGAGCTGCTCAAGGACGACAAGCGCTGGAAGTACGGGACACCGCCAACATCCAACGCCAACTTCGCCTGGGTGCAGCACTTCATCCACCATCTGGCCCCGACTGGTCTTGCCGGCTTCGTTCTGGCCAATGGGTCGATGTCCTCCAACCAGTCCGGCGAGGGAGAAATCCGCAAGAACATCATCGAAGCCGACCTGGTGGACTGCATGGTGGCGCTTCCCGGCCAGCTCTTCTATTCGACGCAGATTTCCGTCTGCCTCTGGTTCATTGCCAGGGACAAGAAGAACGGCCGTTTTCGTGACCGGCGCGGCGAAACGCTTTTCATCGACGCGCGGAAGCTCGGCACCATGATCGACCGGGTTCACCGTGAACTCACCGAAGATGACATCCGCCGGGTCGCCGACACCTACCACGCCTGGCGTGGCGACAAGGATTGCGACAAGCAGTACGAAGACATCCCCGGCTTTTGCAAGGACGGGACTATCGAGGACATCCGCAAGCATGGCCACATCCTCACCCCCTATCGAGGACATCCGCAAGCATGGCCACATCCTCACCCCCGGCCGCTACGTCGGTGCCGCCGAAGTGGAAGATGACGGTGAGCCGTTCGTGGAGAAGATGGCCCGCCTGACCGCCGCCTTGCGCGAGCAGACGGAGCAGTCAGCCAAGCTCGACCAGATCATCTGGGCCAATCTGGAGGACATCGGTTATGGCGGGTGACGAGTGGACAACGCTACCATTTGACGAAGCTCCCGTTGAAATCATAGACGGAGACAGAGGCAAGAATTATCCCAAGATGCATGAATTCTCGGAATCGGGATATTGCTTGTTTCTGAATACGGGTAATGTAACGAAGGATGGCTTTGATTTCTCCAACTGCAAATTCATAACCCAAGAGAAGGACGTAATCCTTCGCAAGGGAAAACTTAAACGCCAAGATGTCGTAATGACCACTCGTGGCACTGTTGGTAATGTGGCCTACTATGATGCGGCTGTCCCTTACGAACATGTACGCATAAACTCTGGCATGGTCATCTTTCGATCCGATACTTCAAGGGTTAATCCAAGGTATCTATATTTCTTTCTTCGATCTTCCACTTTTGCGAATAGGGTACTTGCTCTACGGACCGGAAGCGCTCAACCTCAGTTGCCGATAAGAGACATCAATCGTATTGAAGTGCCTCTCCCCCCCCTCAAACAACAACAGGCCATTGCGTGCATCCTGGGAGCGTTGGATGACAAGATCGAGTTGAACCGGCGGATGAATCAGACGCTGGAGGCGATGGCGCGGGCGATCTTCAAATCGTGGTTCGTGGACTTCCTGCCTGTGCGTGCGAAGCAACGCGCACGCACGCAGACAGGCGACCCCGTCCGCCTGCCTGCCGAAGCCTTGGCGCAGGCAGGCGCCAAGGCCGAAGGCCAACAGCCCCCCCTGTCTGCGTGCGGTCACGCACAGGCAGGCGGCCTCGCCCCCCATATCGCCAACCTGTTTCCCGATGCCTTTGAAGAGTCGGACCTTGGTGAGATACCGCGCGGATGGGATGTACGTCCCATTGGCGATGTTGTGAAGGTACTTGGTGGAGGAACACCGAGCACGAAAGAGCCGACATACTGGGAAGGTGGCGTTCACCCATTCTGTACACCAAAGGATATGTCGTCCCTTCCAAGCCCAGTGCTTCTTGGCACTGAGCGACATCTGACGGATGACGGGCTGGCCAAAGTAAGTTCCGGTCAATTACCCAAGGGAACGGTCCTACTCTCGTCACGCGCTCCGATTGGCTACTTGGCCGTTGCTGAAACGCCGGTCTCCGTTAACCAAGGCATCATCGCAATGGTCTGCGACGGCGAACTACCAAACCTATATGTGCTGCAATGGGCATATGCCAACATGGAACGGATCATTGCAAATGCCAATGGAAGCACGTTTCTGGAGATTAGTAAACGGAACTTCAGGCCGATAAAAGCATTGGTTCCTCCGGAACTCGTACTTGAGCAGTTTATGCGGTTGGCTGGTCCTCTTCATCAACGACTTGTCTCTAATCTTCGACAGGTTCTTTATCTGGCAGCTATCCGCGACACTCTTCTTCCCAGGCTCCTCTCCGGTGAGTTGCGTTTGCTGGATGCAGAGCGGATCGTCGGGAGGTGTATCTGATGGCTAAATCCCGACGAGTCAGACGGATCTATTCTGTTTCAGGTGAACTGCTCACAAAATCCCGTGAGGCGGCTTTAGCTGCGGTCCAGATTTTCAACAACCCGTTGATCACGTTCAAGTCGGAGATTTTCATTGTACTGATGAACATTGCGTGGACGTACCTTCTCCATGCGTACTATCGAAAGCACCACATTGAGTACCGATACTACCAGCAACGGGCGAAGAGGCGCGTTTTCGACAAGACAAAGTCCGGAGCGCACAAGCACTGGGAGTTGGAACGTTGCCTGAACGATCAGCAGTCCCCGATCGACAAAGACACCGCCAACAACCTGCGCTTTCTGATCGGCATTCGCCATGAAATAGAGCATCAGATGACCTCTCGGCTTGATTCTTCTCTCAGCGCGAAGTTTCAGGCGTGCTGCCTGAACTACAACGAGTACGTGAAGAAGCTGTTTGGCGAAAAGTTCGGCATCGACAAGCATCTGGCATTCAGCCTTCAGTTTTCATCTATCTCGCGCGAGCAGGTCGCGGCGTTGCCGTCGCCCAGCAAGATGCCTTCGCACATCAAGGCATTCATCGACGGCTTTGAGGGCAAGTTGGCGGATGAGGAATTCAATAGCCCCCGGTTCGCCTATCGAGTGTTGTTCATAGCCAAAACGGCCAACCGAAAAGGACAAGCAGATCAGGTCATTGAATTTGTAAAAAGCGATTCTTCACTCGCAGAAAAAATAAATGCTGAATACACAGTAATCAAAGAAACGGAAAAACCAAAGTATTTACCTAGTCAAATTGTCGAACTGATGCGTAAGGAAGGCTTCCCTAAGTTTTCGATGCACTACCACACTCAATTATGGAAACAACTTGATGCAAAAAAACCAGGAAAAGGTTACGGAACTAAGGTTGCTGGGAAATATTGGCATTGGTATGAACGCTGGGTCGCAGAAGTGCGCAAGCACTGCCAATTAAACGCGGATAAATACGGGGCAAAAGCATGAGTGGATCGTTCACCGAATCCACGGTCGAACAAGCCGCCCTCGCCTGGCTGGAAGCTCTAGGTTACACCATCCTGTCCGGGCCGGAGATCGCACCTGGAGAACCGGCGGCCGAGCGTGAAGACTATGGACAGGTGATCTTGGAATCGCGCTTGCGCCAAGCGCTCCAGGGACTCAATCCCCAAATGCGCTTGCGCCAAGCGCTCCAGGGACTCAATCCCCAAATGCCGGCCGACGCCCTTGAAGAGGCGTTCCGCAAACTGACCCGGCCGGACATGCCAACGCTCGTGGCGAATAACCACCTCATACACAAGTACCTGGTCGATGGCGTTCCCGTCGAGTACCAGCGCGCTGATGGCTCCATCGGTGGCGACCTCGTTTGCGTGCTGGACTTTGAGGTGCCGGAGAATAACGAGTTTCTGGCGATCAATCAGTTTACTGTTGTTGAGGATCGGCATGAGCGTCGTCCTGACGTGGTGCTGTTTGTCAACGGCCTTCCATTGGCGGTGATTGAGCTAAAGAACGCGGCCACTGAAAGCGCAACCATCTGGTCGGCGTTCAACCAGTTTCAGACTTACAAAGAGCAGATACCACGGCTCTTCGCGTTCAACGAGGCGTTGGTGATATCCGACGGCGTGCAGGCCCGGATCGGGACGCTGACCTCCGACCGCGAATGGTTCATGCCCTGGCGGACCATCGAGGGTGAGGAACTGGCCGATACACTACTGCCGCAGGTCCAGGTGGTGATAGAGGGTGTGTTCGAGAAACGGCGGTTCCTTGACCTTATTCGGCACTTCATTGTGTTCGAGGACGTCGGCGGCGGTGTGTTGGTCAAGAAAATGGCCGGCTATCACCAATACCATGCGGTGAATGTTGCCCTTCAGGAAACGATTCGCGCCTGCGTTCCCCCATCTGAGCCCCTTTCAGTCAAAGAAGAGGAGGGCACCTACTTTGCCAGGGGGCAGCGTGACGCACGACCCGGAGACCGCCGCGTCGGTGTAGTGTGGCACACTCAGGGCTCGGGGAAGAGTCTTACGATGGCGTTCTACGCCGGACGAGTGGTGCTGCACCCGGCAATGGAGAACCCGACGCTTGTTATCATCACCGACCGGAACGACCTGGACGACCAGTTATTCGGGACCTTCGCGCGCTGTCATGAACTTCTCCGGCAACAACCCGAGCAGGCACAGAGCCGGGCACATCTGCGGGAATTGCTGCACACGGGATCAGGGGGCGTGGTATTCACAACGGTCCAAAAGTTTTTCCCCACCGAGGGAGAAGACCAGCATCCCCTTTTGTCGGATCGGCGCAATATCGTAGTGATCGCCGACGAAGCCCACCGCAGCCAATACGACTTTATCGACGGCTTCGCGCGGCACATGCGCGAGGCGCTGCCGAACGCATCCTTCATCGGTTTTACCGGCACGCCCATCGAGCTGACGGACAAGAACACCCGCGCTGTTTTTGGAGATTACGTCAGCGTTTACGACATCGAGCGGGCAGTGAAGGATGGAGCCACGGTACCGATCTATTATGAAAGTCGCCTCGCCAAGCTGGAACTCGACGAGGCCGAACGCCCAAAGCTGGACGAGGAGTTCGAGGAAGCCACCGAAGGCGAAGAGGTTGAGCACAAGGAGAAACTCAAGACAAAGTGGGCGCAACTCGAGGCCCTCGTCGGCGCAGAGAAGCGTATCCGGCTGATCGCGAAGGACATAGTCCATCACTTTGAGCGCCGGCTTGAAGCGATGGACGGTAAGGCCATGGTGGTCTGCATGAGTCGCCGGATTTGTGTTGAGCTCTACGAGGCCATCGCCCGGATCCGGCCGGACTGGCATCATGGCGACGACGACAAAGGAAGCCTGAAAGTAGTGATGACGGGATCTGCCTCAGACCCTGTGGAGTGGCAACAGCACATCCGCAACAAGGCCAGACGAGAAGAACTTGCCAAGCGGTTCAAGGACCGTGACGACCCATTCAAGATGGTCATCGTCAGGGACATGTGGCTCACCGGTTTCGATGTTCCCTGTCTGCACACAATGTATATGGACAAGCCCATGCGCGGTCATAGTCTGATGCAGGCCATCGCAAGGGTGAACCGGGTCTTCAAGGATAAGCCGGGCGGCCTGGTTGTCGACTATCTGGGTCTTGCTCACGAGTTGAAATCCGCGCTTGCGACCTACACCGAAAGTGGAGGCAAGGGCAGAACCGCCGTTGATCAGGAAGAAGCCGTGGCCGTGATGCTGGAGAAATACGAGGTCTGCTGCGGCATTTTCCACGGTTTCGACCGGTCTGCCTGGATTGCCGGGGACCCCAAAGAACGCCTGGCTATTTTACCGGCAGCCCAGGAGCATGTCCTTAAACAGGAAGACGGCAAGAATCGGCTGGCCCGGGCGGTGACAGAGCTTTCCAAGGCTTTCGCTTTGGCTGTGCCGCATGAGAAAGCCCTGGAAATTCGGGACGACGTGGCTTTTTTCCAGGCTGTGAAGTCGGTGTTAGCCAAGAGTGCCGGGGTAGATCGGGGCAGCCCGGAAGAAATCGATCATGCTATCCGTCAGATAGTATCTAAGGCTGTGGCATCGGATGAAGTCATCGATATTTTTGCTGCTGCTGGACTCAAGAAACCGGACATCTCCATCTTGTCCGATGAGTTCCTGGCGGAAGTTCGAGGTTTGCCTCAGAGGAATCTGGCCGTTGAGATGCTTCGCAAGCTGCTGGAAGGCGAAATCAAGGCCCGTGGGAAAAAGAACATTGTCCAAGCCAGGTCGTTTGCCGAGATGCTCGAGAACGCGATTCGGCGATACCAGAACCGGGCCATAGAAACAGCCCAGGTGATCGAAGAGTTGATCGCGATCGCTAAAGACCTAAGGGAGGCTGATCGTCGAGGAGAAAAACTTGGCCTTACAGAAGATGAAATCGCCTTCTACGATGCTCTGGAGGTCAACGACAGTGCTGTGAAAGTTCTTGGGGACGAAACTCTTCGGAGCATCGCACAAGAACTCCTTCGTGCAGTACGGAATAACGTGACAATCGATTGGACCGTCAGAGAAAACGTCCGCGCACAGATGCGTGTGATGGTCAAACGCATTCTTCGGCGATATGGCTATCCACCTGATACGCAGGCCCGCGCTACGGAGCTTGTTCTGGAACAGGCGGAAGTCGTTTGCCGGGATTGGGCTGAAAAAATATAGGAGCACCTAACGCATAAGGATAGATTGAGAGAAGGAAGCGAACCACGATCTTAGCCGGCAGTTGAACGAGCCCTTCATCCAGAGCGGGTGTCTTATACAGGCAGATATCTTTCCTTGATATGATGAGGTTGGAGTTGGGGATGGGACGAATGCCTTTTTCAGGTCGACCGCCAGCGGCAGCCCGCAGGAGACCTGCAACGCGATTCGGAGTCCGTCCTTTTAGGTCATTTTATATATAAGAATGGGAGAATTCCTGCCAGCATGAAAAATACAACCATGGCAAAACCCACAGCCAACGTACTTGACGTAAAAGCTAAAAGGCGTTCGGTGCGGCTTTCCGGTTCTCTTGCCTTGACCTTTTGCCAGAGCAGATACGAAAGAATGATCCACAATAAGGGAATCACAGCTATCCATAACTGCATAGATAGAGCTAATTTTGTAGGTACCGGGAGATCGAATGGACCTTTGGCATATTGTACGAATCTATTGTCGGCTATTGAAACGGATAGGACACTTATCAACCAAAACAATATCATCATGACAGCATTCGCTATGATTGTAATACGCCACATTTTTTATTCCTTGACCTAACGAGCGATGTGAATAAAATCGGACCAATCCGGAAGAGGACTTCCGAGGAGAGGTATCAGGTCGTGCCCATCCATAAATAAAATTTTGGGCACAAGAGAGTTTCCAATCCATAAATGGTTCTTTTTGTCCTCGCCTGTGGGCTCGGACTCCCCACCCTTCGGGCGGGTCCCCGGTTTGTCCTCGCCTTGTCCTCGCCTGTGGGCTCGGACTCCCCACCCTTCGGGCGGGTCCCCGGTTTGTCCTCGCCTGTGGGCTCGGACTCCCCACCCTTCGGGCGGGTCCCCGGTTTGTCCTCGCCTGTGGGCTCGGACTCCCCACCCTTCGGGCGGGTCCCCAGTTTGTCCTCGCCTGTGGGCTCGGACTCCCCATCCTGCGGATGGGTCCCCAGTTTCACAATCTTCCGACTCCGCCAAGGCTACGCCGGGACAGGCGGCGTCAATCTGCGGGATCACTTGTGCGATGTACTCTAATGGGCGCGATTTCCCTGGCTTTCTGGAAATAGGGACCCTCAACCTGGAACGGGTGCAGAGGTAATTCCGGGAGCGGGATACCCGCCCCCCCGGGGGGGAAGAGTAGGCCGGAGCCCCACAAGTTCGCTCCTGCAATCTCCCTGTTTCCACTAACCGGTGAGAATCGGGGGCTAGACGGCCAGGGTCATGCCTTCCCGGGCCCAGAAGACTTGCGTGGCCCCTTTGTCCGGGCCGGCCTTCCGCAGCTCTTTCCAGAGCGAATCCAGCATACGGTCGGAGTGCTGAGGGTCGTGATGAAACACGGCCAGTTGCTTGACTCCGGCACGCTCGGCCAGGCTGGTGAGCACGGGGATGGAGGTGTGGCCCCAGCCCGCCTTTTCCGCGTACTCCTGGGCCGTGTACTGGCCGTCGGCTATGAGAAGATCCGCATTCTCGACAAAGCGCAGATAATCATCCAGCAATGCCCGGCAGTCCCCTCCGGCCGACCCGTCCACCAGGCGATCCAGTTCCACGTCCGTGGCATAGACCACGCGTTTGTCCCCCACGGTCAAGCGGTACCTCACGGATCCGCCCGGGTGGAGTACTTGTTCCTGCCACTCCACAAGCACATCTCCCAGCTCCATGCGTTCCTCGGACATCTCCTGGATACTCAACTGCGCGGCCAGGGCCGAAAGGGCCACAGGGAAATATTCCACATCCATCTGTCCTTTGAGGACCGCCCCCAGAAAGCGTTCCTTCATGGGGCTTCCATAGATGGTCAATACCACTTCCTTGAGATAGGCGGGCTGAAAGAAGGGAAGGCCCTGGATGTGATCCCAGTGGGTATGACTCAAAAAGAGGTGAAGCGGAGGAAGCTTCTGCGATCTTTCCAGCAGGTCCGTAAGGTGCAGGCCCAGATTCCGGATTCCAGTGCCTGCGTCGAAGATGATTTTCGTGTCACCATGCTCCACGAATATGCAGGGCGTGTGTCCACCGTACTTTTCAGTGCTCCGTCCCGGTGTGGAGATGGACCCCCTCGTCCCCCAAAAGGTCACCAGCATTTTACCCTGTTGAGCCGGGGGCATTACTCCAGCCTCACCCTTTCCTCGGCAAAAATGATTCTCGCATCGCCGATCTGGATCTGATCATGGTTGCGCAGCACGCATCGCTGGACCCGCACCCCGTTGAGAAGCGTACCATTCGTGGACCCAAGATCCTCTATGACATATTCTTCCGCCTGATAGCGGATGATGGCGTGCATCCTAGAGACGTTCGGCAGTTGGAGCTGGATCCTGGAGTCAGGTCCCCGGCCGATGGTGGCATCCCGTTCCTCCAGGGCAACAGAGACAGGACTCAGCCCGGGGCAATGGATTTCCAGGTGGGCCATGCGGGTTTCGGCCAGATCCTCCAGCACGGCCTCTCTGGAAATCGCCCGGGTCTTGGAAAGCTCTTCCACCTCCTCGGGCAAGGGATTGATCCTTAAAAGGGTCTCGTCCTTTTCCATGATCCGTCCGCCGTCATTTCCAGGGGGTGGCCCTCCCCGGCTTGCGGCCGCCTCCCCGACCAGGATAGAACCCGATTTGAAACCCTGCGGGATTTCCTCTTTTCAGAATCCGCTGCATTGCACTTGCCTGCCTCGGGCGGGCAGATCTCCCACGAACTCGGAAATCCCTCAACCGGGGTAGAAATCACGTCCTTTTTCGCCTCCGGTCGAATCAGATCAGGGTGGCCGTTTCGCTGTCGTAATGCGCAGAGAACACCGCACCCGCACCGGAGAAAACGCTGCAATGGGCCAGTACGTGCTCGGCCACGTTTCTTCGCGCCTCCTCGGGCATGTTGTTGAAACGCTCCATGAGCACGGCCTCCTCTTCGATACCCGAGAGAACCGACCAGGCTTCCTCCGGTGAAAGATCCGCAATGGCCTCGGCTTCGGGCCCGCAAACGCCCTCCCTGAATGCGTGTTCGGCCTTTTCGAGGATTTTCTCCAGTTCAATTCGAAGTATGTCGACGGCCGCCTTCAATTCTTCCGATGAGGCGCAGGGGGGGGTGAGTAAAACGGGTGATCCTCCGGAATCGGACGGATCCCCCCACGAAACGGCCAGCCTGCGTTCGCTGGAGGTGTCGCTGCCTTGCGATATTTCAATCAGGCGGAAAGAGTCCTTCATGGTTCCTCCAGGGAAGAGTGGGGTATCTCCCTCTGATCGCTTGCAGGAGGCCCGGAGCCGGGGGTGGGGGGGAGGAATTAGAGGTCGAATTCGCTGTTTTCCATGGCCGCCTCGACCACCAGCGTGGCCCCTTCCTTTCTGACGAAATCGTCGCACAGGACCTTCATTGCCATGACCTGCACGTCCTTCCTGGAAGGGTCGTGGTGGAAAAGGATCAGGCGCTTCACATTGGCCTCCAGGGCCAGTCGGACCACCGACAGGTAGTCCGAATGCCCCCACCCTCTTCTGTCGGCTATCTCCTCCGGTGTGTACTGAGCGTCGTGCACCAGGATGTCGGCGTCACGGCAAAATTCGGCGTAGTCTTGCGGGCTGCGGCCGGTCCATGCATCATCCCGAAGTTCATTGTCCGTCAGAAAAATAAAAGTCTTTTCTCCCTCCCTAAACCGGAATCCGAATCCCCCCTGAGGGTGTTGCAGGGGAATGGTGTCCACCAGTACGCCGTCCAGATCCAGGGGGCCCCGGTTGATCCGATCCAGGTACTTGATCCTGGCCCTCAAGTCATCGAACTGGATGGGGAAGAATCCGTCCCCCATCTTATTGTCGAACGTGTACCTCAGTCCTTTCATGCAAGTGGGGAACCCGTCGATGATGATCCGCGTGGAAGGGTTGTAGATGGGGGCGAAAAATGGAAATCCCAGCACATGGTCCCAGTGAATGTGGGTGATGAGCAGGTGGAGGTCCACGACCTCCCTTTCCGAAGTCAGGACGTCTCCCAGCGCACGGATCCCGGTCCCGGCGTCAACTATGACCTTCCGCTCACTTGCGAGCGTAATCTCCAAACATGTGGTATTGCCCCCATAGATGGTGGTATCCTTGCCCGGGACTGCGATGGATCCCCTGGTTCCCCAGAACTTGATCTTCATGGCGTGCCGCTCAACATCGGGGCTCTCAGCGTCCGGACCGGTTTTTCTTCTCGATCCCGCGGGTCCCCCACGCCCCGGACATCCGGTTAACCGGATACAAAAGGCATCACACGATATCAAACTTGAATAGGTGTATAACTTAAAAGAATTTTTATGAAATTTACGCGAAAGATTTCATCGAGTCAATAAGAAAAACTAGAGACCGACGCCCTTGGACACGGCCGGAGATCACTCCCCCTTCCGGAGATGAACCTGAGAGTCCTTCACCAATGCCATGGCCTTTTTTTTCAGACCCCCGGCAAAGCCATCCCCTTTCTCAAGGTCCTTTTCGGCGCGGTCCAACACGTCGTAGAAAACGTCCCAGGCATGCCGCTCCTTCTCCCAGGCTTCACGAAAGGCCGTGATCCCTGCGGGAGAAGACATCATGGCCTTTCCCAGGCGAGCAACGCCGATCCGATGGAACTCCATCGCCTCCCCTTCCTCTCCTTCCTCAAAAAGGGCTGCCGTCCTCAGGGCGAATCGCAGGGAAACCACGGTGTGGGGAAGCCGGGACATGAAACATCCGGTGAAGGGATCCAGTTCTCCCTTGATCTCGCTCAAAGACCACGGCAGTGCGTTTGCATAACGGGTGAATAGAAGGATCCTCACCAGATCGCCCACTTCTTTGCCCGCACGGGCCGCACGGATGGTCCGTGGGACCAGGGTATTCTTGTCGTGCCGCATGATGAGGCCCGAGGCGTGAAGATATCTCAAGGCCGGGCCATGTTCGCTGAAAAGTACTGAAAGGAGATAGGCCTGATCTTCGGCCCTTCCGATCATGCCCGGCGTGAAGGGGCGGTATCGGCGAAGGCTTTCAAGAAGGATTCCGCACGTACCCCCGGTCACATGCACCCTCTGCAACGCGCGGCCTCGGCCGTCCAGCCCTCCATCCCCGTAGCGGGCCATCATCTCGGCCTCCGTGGAAACGGCCTGGGGAAGAGTCGAGAAAAAGACCCAGTGGTCGGGACGAGGTTTTTCTTTCGGATACGGCACGTCCGGCGTAAAAAGTCCGTGTTTCAGGTCGCTCTCATTAACCAGGGCGCCTGCAAGCATTCCGAGCCGGACCGGCCGGTCTTCGGCGTCCATGCCCTCGGCCCCCCAGAGTGGGGTACACAGATGCTCGAAGGCGGACCGGCCGGTCTCACGCACCAGTTCTTCTTGTGGAAAAACCTGGTCCAGGTCGATCTTGAAGGTCCCTCGGACCCCCGGATCCACCAGGACCTGCCAGAAGGCCGGAAGGGCTTTCAGAAACGAGTAATGCCTTCCGTACTCTCCATCCACTCCGATGGCCCGGCGCAAAGCCTCCTCCGGCGCCTCTCCGAAGTAGTGCCGGGCGGCCGGCGCCACGATCTCCTCCACCATGCGAAGGGCCTCGCGTTCGGTGAAGGCGTAAATATCGAGCCGAGAGAGATCCCCCGCCTCCCGGAGCGTCTCTTCAAGATAGGGCCGGGCGGCTTCTCGAAGACCCTCGTGGGTTGTGGAAACGGAAAGGGCGCAGGTGAGGCGCGAATCGGGGGGTACCGTACCGCGCGTGATCTCGAAGGCCATGCACTCCTGAAGACCCTTGAGCCCGTGGATGATCTCATTTTGGGCGGGGCTCACGTCCACCGGGACCGGGTGGTCATACCAGTACCGTTGGGGCTCCCCGCAAACCGCCTCCAGAGAGCCCCGCAGTGACGCGGACAATGTCTCGCACGCGTCCACGCGGCCGGAGGAGGGGATGGTGAGAAGCGCGTTGGCCGTGAAAAGCACCTCCCGGGCCGGATCGCGCAAAGGCATGGAGTTGGGCCTTGTGATTCGCACCGTCCTCCGCCTGCGAAGTCGCTGAACCGCCTCCACCCTGTCCCCTGAAACGGCCGTGCCTTCAGGGAAAAAAACCCTCCAGACCTCCGCAATGGGAATGCTCTTCCCGCGGCCGGGATGTTTCCGGCTCAGGCGTTGTGAAAGGGACGAAAGCCGGGCACGGAAATCCTGGTCCCGGCACGATTCGGCGATCTCGTCCCGGATCAATTCGCCGGCCTTCATGTAAAAACCTCTTCCCTCCGAGGCCCCTTTTCCTCCGGATTTCCCCGTCAGGTAGTCGATGGCGGTTTCATGGAGGGGGTGGTCAGTCCCGCACAGCGTGATCAGGAAGGCCGCGTTGAAGTTTCGGACACACCCCTCATCCGATCGGTCTTCAGGCCGGAATTGGGACCGGACATCGATTCCCGTAAGACCGGCCCCGCCGCCGGGGGGCCCAAACAGTGCACACATAATGGTTTGAAAATCCGATGCTCCCATTGATCCTCACCGTCGGCCGGTCTTGCGATTCGCCGGGCACTTGCCCGGAATAATCCCGGGGCACGAGCGCGCGCCCCGCGCCCCGGGTGCCGCAATGTTGGATGGAAGGTGAATATAGAGTATAACAAGCGCAAAGGCAATAGATCCCCGGGCGCCCTGCGGGCGCATTTCAACCGACGGTCCATGAAAGCAGGAATTCCATGCGTACAATCCGTCTCACTGGTCTTTGCCGTGTCGTAATAATCGCCACCCTGCTCTGCACGGCCCTCGTCGCTACAGGCTGCAGTGTGGGCTACCTGCTTCACGCAGCCTCCGGTCAGTTGAGACTGATCTGGAACGCCGTGCCCATCCAGGAGGCATGGGACGACCCGGCGCTGACGGGACCCAGAATGGACCGGCTCCTCATGATCGCGCGGATCAAGGCTTTCGGGGAGGACAGACTGGGCCTTCGTCGAACGGGAAGCTACTCCACGGTCAACACCCGGTTTTCCCGGGGAACCATCTACACGGTTTCCGCGGCGCCAAAGGACCGCCTGGAACCCTTCACTTGGTGGTTCCCGGTGGTGGGGGATATGCCCTATTTGGGTTTTTTCGACCTAAACCGCGCCCGGGAGGAAGCCCAAAGGCTTTCGGAGAAAGGCCTCGACGTCTTCCTGGGGCGATCGGTGGCTTACAGCACGCTGGGCTGGTTCAAAGACCCGGTGACATTGAACCTGCTGGACATGCAGCCTGACGAGTTGGCGGACACGATCCTCCATGAGCTGACCCATGCCACGCTGTACGTAAAGGGAATGGGGGAGTTCAATGAGAGCTTCGCGGTCCTGGTGGGTCGGGTGGGGGCCCTTCGTTTCATGGAGGAAACATTCGGCCACGATCATCCCTGGACCGCGAGGGCGCGGGACGCGCTTCACGACGAGCGGCTGTTTTCCCGGTTTCTGGGCCTGCTGCTCCACCGCCTTGAAAACCTCTATGCCCGCCCCCTTCCACCGGAGGTGAAATTGAGTGAGCGAGAAGCCATTTTCCGAAAGGCGCTAAAGGATTTCTCCCATCTGAAGACACGATTGAGGACACCGGCGTTCCACTATTTCGAAAATCTTCCACTCAACAATGCGACCCTGTTGGCCGTAGGGCTCTACCATAGGCGGTTCTCGTTGCTGGACGCGGTCCTCGAGGCCCACGACGGAGACCTGCGGAAAACCATCGGTTTTTTTGTAGGACTGTGCAAAAGGGAAAAAGATCCGCTTGGTGCGGCAAAAAAATGGCTGGAACAACTCCCGGCGCCCGTGGGAAAAGGGCTATTTCACCCTTCTCCCGCGGGCTGGGGTAAGGTGCCTTCGGCCCGGAATTTTTAGGTGAAATTATCAACAATTTGGTATTGACATTTGCGCCTCATGGGATTAAACACTGTGCAACCGCGGCGTACCATCACGTCATGCCCCATGGGCGGAGGCCCACCATACCACTGGTGAGAACGGAGTGAGACTGGTGCATTTTTATTGGCGAATCATCGAAGAGTTGAAATTCCTCGGGGAGACCTGGACTATTCATCACCCGAGTTTGCTTAGATGTTACCGGCACTGGCTTCAGAATAACGCCGACGCAATCGCCATGAGCGGCATGGAGTATGGAAAAGAGAAGTCCAGGGTTTTCTCACCCGCATCCGCACCCCTTTTCTCAATGAATTGAAACGCTGCCTGTCTGAAATCCGGTTGAAACACGGCTCCGGCGTTTTGGGTATTTTTGCCCCGAACGGGTAAAAATGTCTCATTTGTGATTTTTTCCCCATTTTTCCAGGGTCTTGGTCTGTCTATCAGCTCGAAAACGGGGCAAAACGCCCCTTTTTCACCGCGCCATTTCCCGGCCCTGCAGTTGATCCTATCTCCCTGTATTTTCATGCGATTTGAGTAGCTGTGACTGAAAGGCACGCTCCTTGCTTGATCATATTAGATCGAGGAGGGCGACCGATCACTATCCACCCTTTCCGAACCCCGGAAGCCGGGTCCCGTGGTCGGAGCGGGTCAACCCCCAGCGCATCTTGGGAATCGAGAACTCCATGCGGATCGAAAAAACTGTTCTCATTGCGGAGCCCACCGGCGCCCTGTCGTCGGAACTGGCTTCCTTCATGGTGAAAAGGGGTTTGAGAAGCCTGCAAGCGGGAACTCTGCAAGAAACCCTTCTCACCATCCAGAAAGAACGGGTGGATGCGCTGGTCCTGGACGCGGCGCTCCTGGGGGAAGACTGCCGGTTCATATCCATTATCAAGGGGATCGTGGAAGACCTGCCGGTCATTCTTTGCGCGGAAACCAACACCCCGGAGTTCGAGAGCAAGGTGAGGCAGGAAAGGGTATTCTTTTACCACATCAAGTCGTTCGGACCGAGAGATCTCGAAATGGCCATCGCCAACGCCGTGAATCGCTCGGCCCCTTAGCGCTACGGTAACTGGAGGACCAGGTATGTCCCTGAAGGAAAAGATCGAAACCGGACAATTCGTCGTTCTGGGCGAACTCGAGCCCCCCAAGGGCACCGATTTCTCTCACATGGTGGCCCATGCGAACCGGGTTAGAAACCGGCTGGATGCATTCGTCGTCCCGGAGATGGCCAACGCCGTGATGAAGGCCAGCTCACTCGGCGGGTGCGCCTGCCTGAACCGGGAGGGCCTGGAACCGGTCTTTCAGGCCTGCTGCAGGGATCGAAACAGGCTCGCATTACAGGCGGACATCCTGGCCGCCGGAGGGCTGGGGATCGACAACATCATGGTGGTTCCGGGAGAGGAGATCGCCTTTGGTGACCACCCCCGCGCGCGGGCGGTGCATGACCTCAGCTTGACACAGGCCCTGGAGATGATCCGGGGCCTGTGTAGCGGAAAGGATATGTCGGGCATCGATCTGCAGGGAACACCCGACTTCCTGGTGGGATCGAACCTGAATGCGGGAGTAACCGGCGGGGCCCTCGATCTGGAACTCGAGGAACTCTCGTCCAAGATCGACCTCGGAGTGCGTTTCGTGATAACCACCCCGGTCTTCGACCTGGACCGCTTTGAAAAACTCCTCAAGAGGCTGGACAGGCAGAAGATCGCGGTGATTCCCACGGTCCTGCTTCTCAAGTCGGCGGGCATGGCCCGGTACATCGACAGGAACATCCCCCACATCTCCATCCCTTCGGACATGATCCAGTCCATCCAGAAGGCGTCGGACAAGCTGAAGAGGTGCGTGGAGATTGCAGGGGAACTCATCGCGGGCCTCAAGGCCATGGAGGTGGGGGGAGTGATGATCTCCACCATAGGTTGGGAGGACAAGCTTCCCCTGGTCCTTGACCAGGCTAGGTTGGGATGACCGCGCGGGTCCCGGAACTGTCCGAACGGTCAAACTTCGTTCAATAGAAACATCGATCATCTTGGTCGCGAAAGGAAACAAGGAGCCATGAGCGAAAAGCAGTACAAGAAGTCGGGTTCCGTCATGGTGGTGGGCGGCGGCATCGCGGGAATGCAGTCCGCCCTGGATCTGGCCAATTCAGGCTATTACGTCTACCTCGTGGAGCAGTCTTCGGCCATCGGCGGGATCATGTCGGAGCTGGACAAGACTTTTCCCACGAACGACTGTGCCATGTGAGTGATCTCGCCCAAACTGGTCGAGGTCGGCCGGCATCTGAACATCGAGCTCCTCACTATGACCGAACTCATGTCCCTGGAGGGTGAGGAAGGCAATTTTACGGCCCGCGTGCTGCAGCATCCCCGTTATGTGGACATTTCCAAGTGCACCAGTTGCGGCGAATGCGCAAAGGTCTGTCCCATAGACCTTTCGGACGAATACAACAAGGGCCTCTCTACCAGGAAGGCCGCGCACAAACGTTACGCCCAGGCCATTCCCGGGGCATACGCCATATCCAAACGCGGCACCGCCCCCTGCAAGGCAACCTGCCCTGCGCATGTGAGCATCCAGGGTTACGTGGCTTTGATCAATGAGGGCAAATACCGCGAAGCCCTGGAGTTGTTCAAGGAGGCCCACCCCTTCCCCGCAATCTGCGGAAGAGTCTGTCACCACCCGTGTGAGGGAATTTGTACGCGGGGAG
Organism: Deltaproteobacteria bacterium; assembly: GCA_019307945.1. GTDB lineage: Bacteria > Desulfobacterota > DSM-4660 > Desulfatiglandales > Desulfatiglandaceae > B17-G16. The sequence continues at coordinate 20,868 of JAFDIS010000076.1, forward strand.
ATGTGGAAGAGCCCATCGCCATACAGTACCTGCACCGATTCATTGCAGACCGGGATCTTGCCGACGAGGCCCGCTATGTGCCTGAGGTCCCCGAGGAGCGTGAAGAAAAGGTGGCGGTGGTGGGATCCGGACCCGCGGGGCTGTCCGCGGCTTACTTTCTGCGCCTCCAAGGTTACCGTGTCACGGTGTTCGAGAAGCTTCCCGTGGTGGGCGGCATGATGGCGGTGGGAATCCCGGAATATCGTCTGCCCCGGGATGTGCTGGCCGCAGAGATCGACGTGATCCGGGACATGGGCGTGGAGATCCGCACCAGGGTCGCTTTCGGCCGGGACATTACCCATGAGGGCCTGCAGGAAGAAGGATACAAGGCCCTTTTCCTGGCCACGGGCCTCCATCTGAGCCGTCGCCTGAACGTTGAGGGAGAGGACGCAGGGCATGTACTCAAAGGTGTGGACTTCCTGCGGGACGTGGCCCTGGGCAGGGAAGTGTCCCTGGGCCGCAAGGTCATTGTAGTGGGCGGCGGAAACGTGGCCATTGACGTGGCCCTTACGGCGCGTCGGAAGGGCGCCGGGGAAGTGACCCTGGTGTGTCTCGAAAAGCGCGAAGAGATGCCCGCCTGGGATTACGAAATCCAGGATGCCCTTGACGAGGGAGTGAAGATCGTCAACAGCCTGGGACCCAGGAAATTTCTCGTCGAGAATGGGGACGTGAGCGGCGTGGAATTCAAGCGCTGCACCGCGGTATTCGACGAAAAGGGAGCCTTCAACCCCAGTTACGACGAAGAGGATCTCACGACCATCGAGGCCGACACGGTGATCGTGGCCATCGGCCAAGCGGCGGACCTCGCTTTCGCGGAGAACGAGAGAATAGCCGTCAGCCGTTGGGGAGGGCTCGAGGCCGACCGCCTAACGCTGGAAACTCCCATCAAAGGCGTCTTTGCCGGCGGCGATGCGCTGTATGGTCCCAAGTCGGTCGTGGAGGCGGTCGAATGCGGCAAGGATGCCGCAGAGAGCATTCACCGCTACCTACAGGGTCAGGACCTCAGGGAAGGCCGGGAAAAGGAATGGACCTACGAGAAACCTTCCATAGACCAGGAACCATACAGGCCTCGAACGAAAATGCGAGTGGTTCCTCCCGCCGAGCGCGGCAACGACTTCCGTGAGATCGCCCTGGGATTCGAAGAAGAAGAGGCGCGCAGGGAGGCTTCACGATGCCTGAAGTGCGGTTTGTGCTCCGAGTGTTACCAGTGCGTAAAGGCCTGCCTCGCCGGAGCGGTGGTCCACGACCAGGAGGCCGTGGAACGGGAGATCAGAGTGGGTTCCGTGATTCTCTGCCCCGGAAACGGCGCCTTCGACCCTGGACCCTACGAGGATTTCTATCACTACGAGAGCCATCCCAACATCCTAACCAGCCCGGAATTCGAGCGTATCTTGAGCGCATCGGGCCCCACCATGGGCCACCTTGCGAGACCGTCCGATGAAAAAGAGCCCAAGAAGATCGCCTGGCTTCAGTGCGTGGGCTCCAGGGACACTCACCATTGCGACAACAGCTATTGTTCGGCCGTCTGCTGCATGTATGCCGTCAAAGAAGCGGTCATCGCCAAGGAGCACAGCAACGAACCCCTGGACACGGCCATCTTCTTCATGGATATGCGAACCTTTGGGAAGGATTACGAAAAATACTATGACCGGGCCAGAGACGAGCACGGCGTCCGTTTCGTGCGCTCCAGGATCCACAGTATCGATCCCATCCCCGGCTCGGACGACCTCCTCATCTCTTACTCGGACGAGGCCGGTCTGATTCACGAGGAAAGGTTCGACATGGTGGTCCTCTCGGTGGGCCTTGAGGTCAAGGCCGATACCATTGAGCTGGCCCAGCGGTTGGGCGTGGACCTGAACGAGCACAATTTTGCCGCCACACACCCCCTGGCTCCCATCGCCACGTCCCGGGAGGGAGTTTTTGCGTGCGGTATTTTCCAGGGCCCCAAGGACATCCCCAGTTCCGTGGTCGAGGCCAGTGCAGCCGCCTCCGCCGCATCCCGGCTACTTGCAGAGGTCCGGGACACCGAGACCAAGAGCCTGGAAATCCCCGAGGAAAGGGATGTTACGGACGAAGAGCCCCGTATAGGCGTGTTCGTGTGCAACTGCGGGATCAACATAGCCGGTGTGGTTGACGTGCCCGCGGTGACCGAGTATGCGGCGAGCCTTCCCGGCGTGGTGTTTGCGGACAACAACCTGTTCACCTGCTCCCAGGACACACAGGAATCGATCAAGGAGACAATCAAGGAAAAGGGCCTGAACCGGATCGTGGTGGCATCCTGTTCGCCCAGGACCCACGAACCCTTGTTCCAGGAGACCTTGCAGGCCTGTGGACTCAATAAGTACCTCTTTGAGATGGCCAATATCAGGGACCAGGATTCCTGGGTGCACGGGGATGAGCCCGACACGGCCACGGAAAAGGCCAAGGACCTCGTGCGCATGGCCGTTGCCAGGGCGGGCCTGCTGAAACCGCTGGGCGAGAAGAAAATCCCCATCAACCGGCGAGCACTGGTGATCGGGGGAGGTGTCGCCGGAATGACCGCGGCATTGGGACTCGCCGGCCAGGGTTTCGAAACGGTCATCGTGGAAAAAGAGGACCGCTTGGGGGGGCTTTGCAGGGACCTGACCTCCACCATTGAAGGCGCCGACTTAAGGCGGTACGTGGAGGAACTGTCCGAGCAGGTCACGGAGCACGAAAAGATCCAGGTCCTCACCAACTCCCTGGTGGTGGGGTTCGGGGGCTTCAAGGGCAATTTTACCACGGAAGTGCTCGTGGGCCCCGCCATGTATGAACGCAAGATCGATCACGGCGTCGTGATCCTGGCCACCGGAGCCGTGGAATACGAACCCACGGAGTTTTCCTATGGCACGGACGATCGGATCATGACCCAAATCGCCCTGAGCAAGCGGATCGAAAAGCAGGGAGCCGATGACCTCCGGCAGGTGGTGATGATACAGTGCGTGGGTTCCAGAAACGATGAGAATCCCAACTGCTCCCGAATCTGCTGCCAGAGCGCGATCAAGAACGCCATTCACATCAAGGAGAGCAATCCGGAGGCTGACGTCTTCATCCTCTACCGCGACATTCGCATGTACGGCCTCCTGGAAGAGTATTACCGCAAGGCTAGGGCGCTGGGCGTCCTTTTCTTCCGCTACTCCAAGGATGATCCGCCGCGCGTGGAACCTTCTGAAGAAGGGGTGAAAGTCATTTTCAAGGATCACGTCCTTCAACGCGATGTGCTGATCAACGCCGATCTGCTCGCCCTGTCCACCGGCATGAGGGCCCAGGACACGGAGGAATTGGCCACCATCGTGAAGGTCACCCGAAACCCGGAAGGGTATTTCCTGGAGGCCCACGTCAAACTGAGGCCCGTGGATATGGCCGCAGAGGGCGTTTTCGTATGCGGCACGGCCCATGGCCCGAAACTCGTCACCGAGAGCATCGCCCAGGCCATGGCGGCCGCCTCGAGGGCCACCACCTTCCTCTCCCAGCCGGAAATCACCCTCTCGGCCGTCACCGCCGTGGTGGATCAGGAAAGGTGCGCCGCATGTCTGGTGTGCGTGCGATCCTGCCCGTTCGGCGTGCCGAAGATCAACGAGGATGGAGTCAGCGAAATCGACGAGGCCCTTTGCCACGGCTGCGGCATATGCGCGGCCGAATGCCCGGCCAAGGCCATCGAACTGAACTGGTACGAGGATGAACAACTGATGAGCAAAGTGGATTCTTTGCTGGAGGGGGTCATGTAATGGCGGATTTCAAACCGATTATCATTGCGTTCTGCTGTAATTTCTGAGGATACACGGCTGCGGACCTGGCAGGTTCCATGAGACTGCGTTACCCGGGCAGCATTCGTATCGTGCGCGTCCCCTGCACAGGCAAGGTGGACATCATTCACATCCTGCGGGCCTTTGAAAAGGGGGCCGACGGCGTCTATGTAGTCGGGTGCATGGAGGGAGACTGTCGCTTCAACCGCGGTAACCTACGTGCGCGCAAGAGGGTCGAGGAGGCGCGACGAATCCTTGAAATCATCGGGATCGAGGGAGACAGGGTAAGGATGTTCAACCTCTCCTCCGGAGAGGGCCCAAAATTCGCCCAGTACGCCGTCGAGATGACGGAAAAGATTCAGAGTTTGGGCCCCAACCCCATCAGAGCTAAGGCCCGCAGGAAAGCCGCATGAGAATCCGGCCCCCGCGAGGCGTTCCGAACGGGAAAAACCGACAGGAGGAACCACCACATGATTGTCGCAGAAAGAAAACCTATCGAGGAAATCATCGAGGAAGCGAAGGGATTCGACAGAATCCTGGTGGCCGGGTGCAACGAGTGCGTCACGGTCTGTGAGGCGGGAGGCAAAAAAGAGGTGGGCGTACTGGCCTCGGCCCTTCGCATGTACTTCATGAATCAGGGCAGAGAGGTCAAAGTAGACGAGGTCACCCTGGAGCGGCAGTGCGACCACGAGTACCTCGAAGAGATCAGGAACATTATCGACAACTACGACGCCGTAATATCCCTGGCCTGCGGCGTAGGAGTCCAGTTCATGGCCGAAAAATACTTCCACAAGCCCATACTACCGGGGGTGAACACGGTCTTCATGGGAGCCACCGAAGAAAGGGGTGTGTGGTCGGAACGCTGTCAGGGGTGCGGGAAGTGCATTCTAGCCAAGACCGGTGGAATTTGTCCCGTGAGCCGTTGCGCCAAGCGGCTATTCAACGGGCCCTGCGGTGGTTCGTCCCAGGGCAAGTGCGAAATCAGTGATGAACTGCCCTGCGCCTGGCAGTTGATCGTAGACCGCCTTAAGGAACTTGGCAGGCTGGATGAATACGAGGAGATCATGCCCATCAAGGACTGGTCCACCGACCGGGCGGGGGGACCTCGAAAAGTGGTGAGGGAGGATGTCAGACAATGAGCGCAGACGTCAGCACGAACACGCCGAGCAAACTGGAAAAAATCTTAAGGGCGGGGCATCTGGCCGTAACCTCGGAGTGCGGCCCTCCCAGGGGGAGTGATTCGGCGGCCATTCTCAAGAAGGCGGAAATGATCAAGGATCACGTGGACGCCATCAACATCACGGACAACCAGACGTCCGTGACAAGGCTTTGCAGCCTCGCATCCTGCATTCACTTGAAGCTGGCCGGCTACGAACCCGTCCTGCAAATGGTGGTCCGCGATCGGAACCGCATTGCGCTTCAGAGTGATCTGCTGGGTGCGGCATCCTTCGACATCAACAACGTCCTGTGCCTTTCGGGGGACCATCAGGCCTTCGGAGACAACCCGCAAGGCCAGAACGTCTTTGATCTGGATTCCATGCAGTTGATCCAGACCGTGAGACTGATGCGTGACGATGGGAAATTTCTCGGGGGAGATGAGATCAAGAGACCGCCCCGGATGTTCGTGGGGGCCGCGGCCAACCCCTTTGCCGATCCCTTCGAGATCCGGGTCCCCCGCCTTGCCAAGAAGATCGCCGCCGGGGCCGAGTTCATCCAGACCCAGTGCATCTACAACCTGGATAAATTCAAAGAGTGGATGAAACAGGCCCGTGACAGGGGGCTCCACGAAAAGGTCTTCATCCTGGCGGGGCTGACACCCTTCAAGTCCGCGGGCATGGCCAAGTACATGAAAAACAGAGTCCCCGGCATGGATGTTCCCGACGAAGTGGTCAAACGCATGAGCGGCGTCCCCAAGGAGAAACAACCCGAGGAAGGAATCAAGATCTGCATTGAATCGATACAGCGTCTCAAGGAGGTGGAAGGGGTCAAAGGGTTCCATATAATGGCCATTGAATGGGAGGAGAAAGTCCCCCGGATCGTGGAAGAGGCGGGTCTGTACCCCAGGCCCCAGGCATGAAAAGGTGGATCAGGACATGATCATTATTGGATTTCACCGAAAGTCTTGGGAAAACACCTGAACAGGGAGGCACGATATGGCGAACAAATACATCCTGGTGGTGGACGATGATCCGGATCTGGTGGAAACCGTGGCGATGATGCTGGAGAGCAAGGGGTGTGAAGTGGGAAGGGCCTACGACGGCGTGGAGGCGGAGGAATCCATCAAGGAGCGCCGCCCCGACCTTGTGATCCTGGATATCATGATGCCCCGCAAGGACGGCTATGTGCTCTGCGCCGAACTCAAAGCCGATGAGAAGACCAAGGACATCCCCGTGGTCCTGCTCACGGCGGTGGGGGAAGCGGTGCCCACCACGACTTACACGCATCGAGACGGCATGTCCACCGAGGCGGATGATTACATTGCCAAGCCCATCGACACGGAAGGGCTCTGGCAGGTGGTCAGCGGACTCCTTTAGCCCGTTCATTTCGGCTTGCATCCCCCCCCCGGGGCGTGGCACCAAACGGCGTCAAGGGGTCCGGGCGCATCCGCGTCGGAGGCCGGCCGGGAAATTTACGGAGGGAGATCCTCCGCGCCATGACACCTCGGATCAGGCTCGGCGGTTTCAAAATCTTGAAAGGAATCCGCGGGTTCTCCACCACGGGGGCCTCCTCCACGGAGTGTATTCCGGTGGAGTTCTGCGGACTCCTTGCCGGCGCCGGGGTGAACCTTCCGTTCCTTGTATGCGCCGGGAATCGGAAGGGGCTCTATGCCGTCTTCGACGAGGCCGACGAGCCCAGGGTGGCTGAACAGACTTCGGGGCGCATCGCCCTGGAGCCCACCCCTCCTGAAGAATGCGCCGTCCTTTCCCTTTTTCCGCACCGGGAAAATCCGACGATTCTTTCGACCTTTTTCCAGGTGCTCGGAAGGGGCAAGCTCCACCCGAGGGCCGTCGCCCTTTCCCACTCAGCCATCACGGCGGTCCTGCCCGAATCCGAGGTGGATCGAGCGGCCGAAACCCTCTTCGAGCCCTTCCGTTTCTCGTCCTATCGCACGCCCGCCGACTGGAAGATGGTGAGAAACGAAAACCAGGTCCTTTACCGGGAAGTGGTCGCCTCCTACCAGGAGAAACGCCCCGGTGTCTATGGCGTTACCTGGGCGGACGGGCAGATCTTGTTCAGGGTGAGGATCGTGGCCGACCGTCTGGTGGAGTTGGCGGGCCTGATCCAGGATCTCACGGGCGAAGGTCCGGCACCTACTTTTTTCGCCGGATTCCGTGACCACGCACGCGGGGAATTCGTGGTGGACTTTTGCCGACCCTCCGCCGCCAGCCTCCTCTCAAAGCGGCGAGAGGCGGGCCGATCCTCGCTCATTGAGGAGCAAAGAAGCGTTTGTGTACTTTCCATGACCGGTCCCCATTTCGGAGACCGCTATGGGATCGCCGGGGAACTTTTTGCGGCGTTTCAGACTGCCGGGGTATCCCCGGCGGCCGTGGGCTGCTCGGTGGCTTCCATTTATGCCGTGATCCCCGAGAAACAGATACGGCGGGCCCTGGAGGCCGTGGCCGACCGGTTCGAGGTCCCCGCCGTGACAAGAAAAGAGCCCCTGCATTGAGACATCCACCTGCCCTCTTTGCCTGGGGGGTGCAAGAACAAATTTGACCCAACAATTGCGGTTGACCCTGCCGCCGAGGTCTGATAAATT
>JAFDIS010000077.1 GCA_019307945.1 Deltaproteobacteria bacterium
CCGGGATGAAGGGTCATAGGGCTGCCTATGTACTCCATCCGGAAGCCGTTGTCCAGGATTTTATTTAAGTGCTTGATCTTATTTTCTAGATACAACAGAACAAAATCACCCTGGCCCCGGGGGGCGTCCCAGGGAGCCTTCCGTGCGGCCGGGACATGCGGGTTGATGGCCTTTCTCTGATGTGCTATGGGAAAGTTCGGATGATGCGCCGGGGGAACGGCCTACGGCGTCGGTGCTCCTTAACGGCTGCGGACCTACCCCGGGCGACACAATGAACCCGATTTCCCGGAGCGTGCCACGGTTACAAGGAAGGATGCTGCGGCCGCAAATCGGGCGATGTGGGGTCCTACAACTTCGCAAAAGCAGCATCCCGCAGGGGAACACTGCAAAGGAGGCAATATGGCGTTGCACATGAGATGGCTGGGAACGGCCTGCTTCGAGATGGTTTGGCCCGGCGGGGCCACGGTGGTCACGGACCCTTATGTGGATGACGCAGTGCGCGCGCCCATCCGGTCCGACGGCTTCGAGGGATGTGACATGATCTTCATCACCCACGGCCATTTCGACCACGTATTGGACGCCGGAAAACTTGCGGCTCGATTCAGCCCCAAGATTTACTGCAGTCGGGAAGCGAAAGCGGCGCTGTCCGAACACCTTCAAGTGGACCCGTCCCTGATCCGGCCCGTTTCCGCAGGGGACGTGGTCCGGGAAGGCGGTTTCACCTGCGAAGTGGTCCCCGGGGTCCATGTGGATTTCGTCAAGGAATTCAAGCGCCTCACAGGCCGGGATCCCTTTGAGGATACGAGTGACCTTCGTACCGTAATTCGGAACACACTCATGACCATGCTGGGAACGGACCGCGTCCCGGACCAACTGGAAGATTGGATGGCCAAATTTCCGAAAGGGGAGCAACTCAACTTCGTATTCCAGGAGGCGGGCGCCCCGAGGGTCTATCTCGCGGGATCCTACCCCGACCCGGAAGTGCTGGAGGTGGCCTCGAAAGTCCACGCCGACATTACCCTTCTCCAGGTCCTGCCCGGCAGGACCCTTCGGGGACTGGAGGCGCAGGTTGCGGAACTGGCCTTCGCCTCCGGATGCCGCATCGCCGTTCCCCAGCACCATGATCCGCTCCTTCCCGGTGCCGAAGAGACCGACCTTTCGGAGCTCAAACGGATCATGTCCGAACGGCCCGGAGTGCAACTCTTGGAGCTCGAGCCGGGAAGGTGGTATGATTTCTGAAATGTTCCGCAAGGAGGATTAGACCTGGCAAGACGTCGAGACCGATTCCGGGTGGAGGGCCTGGCCCGTATGCTGGCTTATATGTTGGGACGCCGACCGGATGAATTCGGCCTTGCGCCTGCGCCGGACGGGTTCGTGGGGATGAAGGAACTGCTCCAGGCCCTGCACGAGGAGCCGGAGTGGCGGTTCGTGCGGCAGGCGCACATACGGGAGATCTTGGTAAGCCCTCATCGGGAGGCGTTCGAGACCCGAGGCAATCGGATCCGTGTCCACGATCGGTCCTGGTATGTTGACTCCTGCCTTCCCGCGGCAGACCTCCCCGCCATACTTTTCTCGCCGGTCCGACGCAAAGCCCATCACTCGGCCATGGAAAAAGGATTGCGGGCCACGGGGGACAGGCCCCTGGTGCTGACGACCGACAGAGACACCGCTCTCCGAATCGGCAGGAGGAAAGATCCTCGTCCCGTGATCCTGGAAGTCCGAACCGTCGATATGGAAAGGCACGGCGTCACTTTCCAGGGGTTGGGAGAACTTATCCTCTCGGAGTTTATCCCTCCTGAGTTGATCATGGGTCCGCCCGTTTCCGTGGAACAGAAGGAGCGACGGGCGGCCCAGGATGCACCCCCCAGGCCCAAGGCGCCGCCTCGGTCCGCAGCCATGGCCGGTACTTTTCTCCTGGACGAGCGCCGGGATCCCGACCCTGCCAGACGCGTCCGGGGCAAAAAGGCCAGGGGCTGGAAGGAGGCCTCGAGGAAGATCAGGAAGCGGAAAAAATAGGCCCCCCCCGACCGCATCCATCCACGGCTCAAGCCGGGGGGGGACGTCTTCCGTGGGCGGGAAGATTCAGCCTCTTGAGCCGAATTTCAGTCCGGCATCAACAGGAAGACGGATAGTTTTCCAACGGCCTCTCAGAAGAGCCTTCTCGAGATGGTTATCTTTTCCGCTTCCTTGGCACCCTCGTAGATTTCCAGGATCTTGGCGTCACGGTAGAAACGCTGCACGTCGTACTCGTCTATGTAGCCGTATCCGCCGTGCAGTTGCAGGGCCTTGTCACACACCCACACGGCGGTCTCTCCGGCGTAGTACTTGCACATTGCGTTCAGGCTCGGGTCGATCCGCCCCTGGTCTACCTTCCACGCGGCCTTGTACGTGATTGTGCGGGCCAGTTCGATACGAGTGGCCATCTCCGCCAACTGGAACTGAATGCCCTGGTTCACGGCCAGCGGTTTGCCGAAGACCTTGCGTTCCTGGACATACTGGACCGTCTTGTCCAGGGCACCCTGGGCCACTCCCACCCCCTGGGCCGCCACCATGGTGCGGGTGGTATCGAAGAAATGCATCAACTGATAAAAGCCTCTGCCTTCCTCGCCCACGAGGTGGTCCACCGGAACCCGCACGTCTTCGAATGAGATCTCTCCCGTATCGCTTGCCCTGATGCCCATCTTGCCGGTGATCTTGCTTCTCGTCACACCCTTGCGGTCCGCTTCAACGATGATCAGGCTCTGACGTTGATGCCGCTTTTCCGCGTCCGGGTCGGTGACACACAGGGCCACCATCCAGTCACAGGTGGTTCCGTTAGTGATGAACATCTTGTTGCCGTTGATCACGTACTCGTCCCCTTGACGAACGGCCCTCGTACGGACACCGGCCACGTCCGTGCCCGCGTCGGGCTCCGTGTACGCCCCGGCCGAGATCTTCTCACCCATCACCAGGGGGGGCAGGTACTCCTGCTTCTGATCCTCGTTCCCGTAAAAGACCAGGTTCTCGGAGCCGAACGTGGCCGCAACGACGGACAGACACAGGCCAAGGTCCACCTTGGAAAGCTCTTCGGTGATGATGGCCTGCTCCACGAAGCCGAAACCGGGGCCCCCGTAGGCTTCGGGAATAATGGAACCCACGAGACCCGTTTCCGCCGCCTTGGTCAGGAGCTCCCTGGGAGGGACCTTCTCTTCTCGATCGCATTCCTTGGCCAATGGTTCCAGTTCGTTGACGGCGAAACGCCTCGCCGTTTCCTGTATCATCCTCTGCTCTTCGGAAAATTCGAAATCCATAGGGCTTCTCCTTTCATGGGAAATCCCGACAATTTAGGAACAATGACCGCCGGGTGTCAAGTCCGTTTCCTCAAATTCCCTCCGCTCCACCCCCAACCGCGGTGCAGCCCCCCGTGGGCGATCCCACCAAGGCCCCTCTCACGGAGAGCTCCGTGCGAACCGGCACAAGATCCCCGATTCGCGCCCCGGCGAGGGGAAAGCGGACCGTGAGATAATTTTCACTCGTGCCCTCACAAAGCCCCCCCTCTTCCGCCCCTCCCCTTTCCACCAGGATCTCGAATACACGATCCAGACAGGCTTCCTGAAAGGCGCGCTTCTTTCGATTCCCCAGATTTCTCAATGCCGCAGCCCTCTCTTTGATCCTGGAAGGCTCCACCTGCTCGCGGAATCGGGATGCGGGAGTACCTTTTCTCGGAGAATACGGAAACACGTGAAGATAGGAGACGGGCAGATCGCGGAGCAGGGCCTTGGTGTTCCCGTGCGCCTTTTCGTCCTCACCGGGGAAGCCGGCCATGACATCCACACCGATGCCCGCCTGCGGGATCTCGTCGCGGATAGCCCGGACCACCCTAGCAAAATCGGCCCGCCCGTAACGGCGGTTCATCCTGCGCAGCACCCCATCGTCGCCGCTCTGGAGCGGAATATGAAAATGGGCGCACAGACGCTCCTCGGAGGCCGCCATTTCGATGAGAGGCCTCCGGATCTCACCCGGTTCCAATGAACTGAGCCTGATTCGCAAAGGAAGGTTCTCGCGCAGGATGAGACCCAACAGGCCGACGAGGTCGACGCCTTCGCCCAGATCCGCACCGTATCTGCCAAGGTGGATGCCCGTCAGGACCACCTCCCGGTAACCCCGGCGTGAGAGGGTCTCCAGCCCTTCCAGGACCCGCCCGGGTGCAAGGCTCCTGCAGGGTCCGCGGGCATAGGGCACGATGCAGTAGCTGCAATAGGCGTCACAGCCGTCCTGGATCTTCAGGAAGGCCCTGGATCGATCCGGGAAACTTTCAAGGGGCATGTGCTGGAATGGGACGCGGTCTCCGAACGGGCGGCCAAGGACACGTACCGATCCCTGTCCTTTCCCGTTGTCTCTGAGCAGTTCGGGCAGGCGCACCTTTTCCCGGTTGTCCACCACAAGGTGAAGCCCCGGAATGCCCGACAACTCTTCCCCGAAAACCTGCGCGTAGCACCCCGTGGCCGCCACCAGCGCTCCGGGGTTTTCCCGGATAGCCTTTCGAACGGCTTGACGGGACTGGCGCTGGGCCGTGGCCGTCACTATGCACGTGTTGACCACCACTACGTCGGCAGGCCTTCCCGGCCCGGCATGCATCCATCCCGACCGGACCAGTTCCGACGCAAGATAGGCTGACTCATACTGATTTACCTTGCAGCCTAGTGTGACTATCTTGAATGAAACAGCCACTCTCTTCTCCGATCAGATATCCCGGGCAGCGCCCTGATCGATCCGGGCCTTGGGGGGGCGGCTTCAGACACGCACCCCCACGGGAGGAGACGTTCCCGGCCCCGTCGGGGGCGTTGCAAGAGAATCAGCCGGCAAGCATCCGGTCGAACTTTACTTCCATGGCATGGGAAAAACAGGTGGGTACGCACAGCTCGCAGGCGCTGCATTTTTCGCTATCGAAGATCACTTCCATTTCGGGCCGCTTGATGTAGAGCGCACCCGTGGGGCATACCGCGGTACACGCACCGCACTGGATGCACCGTGCGTCGTTTCGTTTGATGTCCTGGCCGATGCTCTCCACCTTCACGCCCATCTCTTTCAGGTACCGAACGCCACGCTGGTAGTTCTTCGTGTGCCCCCGCAGTTCCAGTACCATGAGACCTTCTTTTCTGGGGTATATGGTGGCCTTGAGGATGTTGAAGGTGAGATCGAATTTCTTCACCAGGTTCACCACCACCGGCTCGTTGACGATCTTCCTCGGAAACCTCAAGGATAGCACCTTGGAATACATGACTCAGCAACCTCTCGCGGACAGTGGTTTTTCCCTCGCCGCCGGGCACACCCCGACCTTTTTCGGCCTCAGCGAACCCGTTCAATAACCTTCCGGAATCCCGGAAGCGCTCGTTCTATCACCTCATCCGCAACGCAATAGGCGATGCGGAAATAGCCGGGGCCTCGGAAGCCGCGCCCGGGCACCGCTAGGATGTTCTCTTCCTGAAGCGCACTGACAAACGCCACATCGTCGGGCACCGGGGTTCGGGGAAACAGATAGAAGGCCCCCTGAGGCTTTGTGAACTCATACCCGAAATCGGAAAGCGCCTCACAGAGCATGTTCCGTCTCTTCTGGTACACTGAGACATCCACGCTCTCCCGTAACAGACGGGACACCGCCCTCTGCATCAGCACCGGCGCATTAACGTAGCCCAGGATCCTGTTGCAGAGCACCATTCCACCCAGGATCTCCCCCCGGTCCGAGATCTCGGGATGCGCCGCGGCATATCCGATCCGCTCGCCTGCCAGGGAGAGGTCCTTGGAAAAAGAGGTCACCACGAATGTCTCCCGGTAGAAGTCGAAAACGCTGGGCACCTCCAGGTCGTCGTAGACGATCTTGCGGTAGGGCTCATCCGAGATGAGATATATGGGTGATCCATACTTTTCGCTGTAGTGGACCAGGACCTCGGCCAGGGCCTCCAGATCCCCGGCTCCGTACACCTTTCCCGTGGGATTGTTCGGCGAATCAATCAGCACGGCCCGGGTCTTCTCAGTGACGGCATCGGCCACCGCGTTCGGATCCAGGGAGAAATCCTTCCCTGTAGGTACGGGCCGCGGCACGCCCTGATGATTGTCCAGGTAAAAATCGTATTCCACAAAATAAGGGCTCGGTATTATCACTTCTTCGCCGGGGTTGAGGACGGTCTTGAGAACCACGTTGAGGGCCCCGCCCGCCCCCACGGTCATCACCACGTCATCAGGCGTAAAGGTCGCCCGATTGAAGGTGTTCAGATGATCGGCCACGGACTTTCGGCATTCGAGCAATCCCGCGTTGGAAGGGTAGCCGTGGGTCCCGGGGCTCTCGTCGCGAGCCAGATCCATAAGGACCTCCCTGAAACGCGCCGGAGGTTCCAGGTCGGGGTTGCCCAGACTGAAGTCGAAAACGTTCTCCGCCCCGAAACGCTCTCTTCTCTTGGCCCCTTCCTCGAACATCTTACGAATCCAGGATGACCTTTCGATAAACGATACGATCTTCTGTGAGGCCGGCATGACGCTCCCTCCATGGCGAGATTTCAAAGATTACAACCTTACCCTTTTGCGCAGCCTTGTCAACCGAAAAGCCCGGGCCGGCCCGGGTCGATTTCACGCGCAACGACCCGGCGGCGCGTGTATCAAACCTTATCGGGGCCTTCCATAATCAGCTCCTGGAAGTCATGGGAGCCATGGGTATCCGGGATGCACGACCCCTACGGGGCGAGACGGGTCGCGCCATGTTCTTCGAGGACTTGGACAGGGAGACCTTCAGCGCCCTTTTCGGTATCTCGGTGGAGGAAGACCTCTTAAAGGTGGAGGGCGAGCCCAGAAACCCGTTGGAGGTCTACTCCAAGGTCAGGCCCGAGCAGGAACACGCAACGGACCGGGACGGTCTCGAAGAATGGGGGAAACAGCCCCGTCATTAGAGTCCCTGAATGATACGGTGATTCCGCCGTAGGCGAGACGAGTTCCGGATCCGCCCCCCAGATTCGCCTTGACAGCCTCAGGCGATTTCTCTAGTTTTTCTGATCTAGCCGCCTTGTTCACAGATCCTACCGGCATCCTGGTGGTTTCAGGGATGACGGCTTCCTTCCGGAGGGTAAGAACCCATGGCCGTTCGTAAAGACAAAAGACCCACCCTGGCCATTCTCACCGGGGGTGGCGATGTCCCCGGCCTCAATGCCTGCATCAAGACAGTGGTATACAGGGCCCATGCGGAAGGGCTTCGAGTCCTGGGCGTCCGGCGGGGGTGGGCGGGACTCCTGGAATACACGCCGGATGATCCCGAATCGGCGGCCCGCTGCATCCAGGATCTCGAACCGTCCGAAGTACGAACCATCGACCGATCGGGGGGAACATACCTGCACACGTCCAGGACCAACCCAAGCGCCGTAAGGGCCGAGGACGCGCCGCCGTTTCTGAGAAAGAAATTCAAGAAGGGGGAAGAAACCAGGGATTTCACCCCCCGCGTACTGGAAAACCTCGAGTACCTGGGCGTTCGGTGCATCTTGCCCATAGGCGGAGACGACACTCTCAGCTTCGGGGACCGACTTCACCGGGAAGGTTTCCCGGTCATCGCCATTCCCAAGACCATGGACAATGATGTCTTCGGCACGGATTACTGTATCGGCTTTTCAACCGCAGTGACGAGGTCCGTCAATTTCATTCACGCCCTTCGAACCTCCACGGGCTCCCATGAGCGAATCGCAGTGATCGAGCTTTTCGGCAGGTACTGCGGAGAGACATCGCTCATATCCGCCTACCTTGCGGGTGTGGACCGCGCCATAATCAGCGAAGTACCGTTCGACCCCGAGAGGCTCGCGGGGCTCATCCTGGAAGACAAGAAGGCCAACCCGAAGAACTATGCAATGATCACGATCTCCGAGGGTGCCAAGATGATCGGAGGTGAAATGATTCAAACGGGAGATTCAGACCCGTACGGTCATCGACGCTTGGGCGGGATCGGCGAACGAACCGGCGCCCTGCTCAAGGAGCTCACCGGGGAACATGTCCTCAACCAACGCCTTTCATATCTTATGAGGAGCGGAGCCCCCGACTCCCTCGACCTTATGGTAGCGGTGAATTTCGCCAACATGGCCATTGATCTCTTCCTGCGGGGGGTCTTCGGCAGGCTCGTAGCCTTGAGCCGGGGAATCTACACGGACATCCCCCTCAGCACCATCTCTTCGGGTCAAAAACGCGTCGATGTCAGGGAACTCTACGACGTGGAGGCCTATCGACCCAAGGTCCGCCACGTGAGTGGAAAACCCATGTTCCTGTACTGAACTTCCGCCCCGGACCGCCGGTGACGAGGAATGAAGGCCTTTGTCCTTGGCCCCGGTGACACGACAACGGCACAGAAATGGTATAGTCCCCCGCGCTCCCTGGAGACCCGGACCGGCGTGGACCTTTGTGGTGGTGGAAGTGGAGGAAAACGATCATGAGCAGACAGATCCCGGCACCCAGGAGACCCACGCGTCGTATTCATGTGGGCCGTGTTCCCATCGGCGGTGGAGCCCCCATAGCCGTTCAATCCATGACCAACACGGACACCCGCGATGTGCCTGCCACCGTGGAGCAGATCCACAGGCTTGCCGAGGCGGGATGCGAAATCGTGCGTCTAGCCGTTCTCGATTCGGCCGCCGCGGCGGCCCTGGAGCGGATCAAAAGCAGGGTTGAGGTCCCCCTCATCGCCGACATCCACTTTGATCACCGCCTCGCCCTGGAAGCCGTATCAGCCGGCGCTGACGCCCTCCGGATCAATCCCGGGAACATTGGCGGCCGCCGCGCAGTTGAACGCGTGGTCCGCGCCGCGGCCGATGCGGGGATCTCCATGCGCATCGGCGTAAACGCCGGTTCCCTGCAGAAGGACCTCCTGGCCAAGTACGGCGGTCCAACCCCCGAGGCGATGGTGGAGAGCGCTCTTGAACAAATCGGGCTTTTCGAGACCTTGGGCTTTGAACAGATCAAGATATCATTGAAATCTTCGAGCGTAACGAATACCATAAAGGCATACGAAGGCCTGGCCCGAGAAACGGATTATCCCCTGCATTTGGGGGTGACGGAGGCGGGAGGAATCATCGCCGGCACCGTCAAGAGCGCCGTGGGAATCGGCTATCTATTGGCCGGAGGAATCGGTGACACCTTCCGGGTCTCCCTGACCAGCGATCCTGTGAACGAGGTGCGTGTCGCATATGAGATCCTCAGGGCCCTGAATCTGAGGCACAGGGGACCGGAAATCATCTCATGCCCCACCTGCGGTCGGTGTGAGATCGATCTCCAGGGCATCCTGGAATCGGTGGAAGAGGGTCTGTCCGGCATCACCCAATCTCCCAAAGTAGCGATCATGGGCTGTGTGGTCAACGGTCCCGGAGAGGCCAGGGAGGCCGACGTCGGTGTCGCGGGCGGCAGGGGGCAAGGCATCCTGTTCCGCAAGGGCGAGGTGGTCAGAAAAATTCCGGAGGACGAACTGGCCCAAGTGCTCGTGGAGGAAGTGAAAAGGATGTGCGCCCGGCCCACCGGGGGTGAGTCGTGAAGGAAAATCGCTGAATCCTTACTCAGGCCCCCGGAACGGGACGGCACCTTTACCCCGCCCCGTGGGACCAGGCGGATCCGAAAGTACGGCGTTCCGTCTTTTTTTTTGCCCGGCTGCGTCCCACCCCCCGCCCTGCGGGGAGAGACCCGGTTCAAAAATCGGATTCGGATACACGAGAACAGGAAAGGAGTAAACTGAACCCATGCGTCTTTCCAGGTATTTCATCCCCACCTACAAGGAGGTCCCGGCCGATGCCGAGGTGGTAAGCCATCAGTTGATGTTGCGGGCGGGGCTGATCAGGAAACTAACCTCCGGCATATATACCTACCTGCCGGCGGGACTACGCGCCATCCGAAAAGTGGAACAGATAATCAGGGAGGAGATGAATCGCGCCGGTGCCATAGAGGTCCTGATGCCGGCGGTGCAGCCGGCCGAATTGTGGCGGGAAAGCGGGCGCTGGGACTATTACGGCAGGGAACTGCTTCGGTTCAAGGACCGACATAACCGCGAGGCCTGTCTCGGACCTACGCATGAAGAGGTAATTACGGACCTGGTGCGCAGGGAGATCCATTCCTACAAACAGATGCCTGTGAATTTCTACCAGATCCAGACCAAGTTCCGTGATGAAATCAGGCCCCGCTTCGGAGTGATGCGAGGCCGCGAGTTCATCATGAAAGACGCCTACAGCTTCGACGTTGATGAAGACGGCGCCGAGAGGAGTTACAAGGCCATGTACGAGGCCTACGAGCGAATCTTTCAGCGCTGCGGCCTCCGCTTCCGCGCCGTGGAGGCCGACACGGGAACCATCGGCGGCAGCTATTCCCACGAGTATATGGTGTTGGCGGAAACAGGTGAGGACGAAATAGTCAGCTGCTCGGCCTGCGACTACGCGGCGAACCTGGAAAAGGCGGAAATCGGGGACCGGGAGGCCCCCGCATCCACCGACAATGCGGCGGAAATATTCCCCCTGGAGGAAGTGGAAACCCCGGACGTGAAATCGGTAGAGGAGGTCACGGCCTTTCTTTCCATTCCTCCCGAAACACTAGTCAAGACGCTGATCTACAGGACGGACAAGGAGATAGTGGCGGCCCTGGTGCGTGGCGACCACGAGCTGAACGAGGTGAAACTCAAGAACGCCCTGGGCGCACAGACGGTGGAACTGGCCGATTCCCGCCTGGTGGAGGAGACCACGGGAGCGCCCATGGGTTTTGCCGGGCCCATGGGCCTGAAGGTCCGGATCCTGGCGGACCGCGCCGTGCGGGGGATGCGCAATTTCGTGACCGGCGGAAACCGCAAAGACCTCCACCTGAAAAACGTGAACCTTGGAAGGGATTTTGACGTGGAACGCTTCGAGGACTTGCGCGTTGTTGCGCCGGGTGACGTCTGCCCCAGGTGCGGCGGCCCGATCCGGTTCGGCCGGGGAATCGAAGTGGGCCACATTTTCAAACTCGGCACCAAGTACAGCGAGGCGCTCAGGGCCCTGTTCCTGGACAGGAACGGCAAAGAGAAACCGATCGTCATGGGCTGCTACGGCATAGGGGTGGGCAGGACGGTAGCCGCGGCCATCGAACAAAACCACGACGAAAAAGGGATTATTTTCCCCATTCCCATTGCCCCCTTCGAGGCAACTATCCTGCCCCTCCAGATGAACGACGCACGCGTCATGGAGGCCGCAGAGACCCTCTATGGGGGTTTGATGGAGCGTGGGGTCGACGTGCTGATCGACGACAGGGATGAACGGGCGGGCGTCAAATTCAACGACGCCGACCTTACGGGTATCCCCCTTCGTGTCACCGTGGGCAGGAAAGGAATAGAAAAGGGGATCGTGGAAATCAAACTGAGGCGCGATACGCAGAGCGTGGAGGTCCCCCTGCAGGGGGCCGTGGATGCGGTCCTGGAACGAATCAAGGCGCTTTATGATTCGCCTGCTTGACATCACATCCGCAATCCTGAGTTACCATCCCAAGGCGAACGTATCCCTGGTGGAAAAGGCTTACGTTTACTCAGCCAAGGTCCACCAGGGCCAAATTCGCCTTTCCGGCGAGCCCTATCTATCGCATCCGCTGGAAGTAGCGCACATCCTTACCCGCATGAAGATGGATGTGGTCTGCGTGGTGGCGGGTCTGCTCCACGATACCATCGAGGACACGACCGCCACATTGGATGAAATACGTGACCTGTTCGGTGAAGAGACGGCCAACATCGTGGACGGTGTGACCAAGATCGGAAAGATGCACTTTGCCAGCAGCAAACACCGGCAGGCGGAAAACATCCGAAAGATGATACTGGCCATGTCCACGGACCTCCGCGTGATCCTGGTGAAACTGGCCGACCGCCTGCATAACATGAGAACTCTCGGATTCCACCCCACACACAAGCAGCACACCATCGCCAGGGAGACCCTGGATATCTACGCCCCTCTCGCGGGCCGCATGGGGATCTACTGGATGAAATCCAGCCTGGAAGATCTCTGCCTCTATTACCTGGAGCCCCGGATCTACGAAAAAATCAAGACGGAGATCGCCCACCGAAAGGGGGAACGGGAAAAACTCATCGAAGAGGCAAAACAACGCATTGCGCAAAAGCTCGAGGATGTGGGAATCCGGCCCACCATCAAGGGCCGGCACAAACATTTCTTCAGCATCTACAAGAAGATGTTGGACCAGAATCTGTCACCCAACCAGGTCTACGACATCCTTGCCCTGCGCATCATCGTCCATTCCATCAAGGAGTGTTATGAGGTGCTGGGCCACATCCATTCCATGTGGAAACCGATTCCGGGGCGGTTCAAGGACTATATCTCCATGCCGAAGGAGAACATGTACCAGTCTCTTCATACCACGGTGATCGGACCCACGGGCGAAAGGATGGAAGTGCAGATCCGCACCTGGGATATGGACAGGATCGCCGAGGAGGGGATCGCCGCCCACTGGAAGTACAAAGAGGGAGGTGGAACGGACCAAACGGACGAACGCCAGTTCAAGTGGTTGAGGCAACTGCTGGAATGGCAGCAGAACCTGAAAGACCCGGTGGAATTCTTGGAAAGCGTCCGCATGGACCTCTTCCCCAACGAGGTCTACGTGTTCACGCCGCAGGGCGATGTAAAACGCCTTCCGCGGGGCGCAACGCCCGTGGATTTCGCATACAGCATACACTCCGAGGTGGGAGAAAAATGCATGGGCGCCAAGGTGAACGGCAAGATGGTGCCCTTGAGATACGAGTTGAAAAACGGTGACATAGTCGAAATCGTCACCTCCGCCAAACAGCAGCCGAACAAGAACTGGCTCGAATTCGTGAAGACGTCCCGGGCCAAGACCAAAATCCGTCACTGGATCAAAGGGCAGGAAAGGGCCGAGAGCGTGAACCTGGGGCGAAGCATTCTCGAAAAGACTCTGGTACAGGATCACGTCACACTGCCCAATATCATGAAGAGCGATCAACTGGAAACCATCGCAAAAGAACTCTCTTTCCAGAGTATCCCGGACCTGCTGGCCCAGATCGGCTTCGGCAAGGTTTCGGCCAAGCAGGTGGTGGGAAGGCTCAAGCCCAGGCTCGGGATGGACCGCGAAACTCCACCGGGGATCGTGGGAAAGGTGGTGAGCCGCATCAAGCGGCGCAAGCCGGATACCGGCATTCGGGTCAAGGGCGTCAGTGATATGCTGATCCGCTTTGCGGACTGTTGTCACCCTCTGCCCGGTGAACGTGTGGTGGGATACATCACACGCGGAAGAGGGATCACGATACACAACAAGAACTGCAGGCACGTGCGAAAGGTGGATCAGGACAGGCTCGTGGAGGTCAATTGGGACGTCTCCGAAAAGGACGTCTACCAGGCGAGGCTCAGGGTCACCAGCGTGGACAAGAAGGGGATTTTGGCCGACATCAGTGCCATCCTCACCCGGAAAGACGCCAACATCGTCCATGCGGAGATCAACACCACCGCCGACAGGAAGGGAATTTCGCTCTTCACCATCGAGGTGGCCGATTTCAATCAGCTACGGGAAATTATGCGGGCGATTCGTAAACTGAAGGACGTGCTGACCGTTGAGAGGTGTTGACCTGGCTTTCCGGGCCCGATTCAGAGCGGGAACCGGGAAAGGTCTTGATCCCGGAACTCCAATCAGGGCTTTACGACGCGGCCCGCCTGAATGCAGGAGGTGCATACCCGGATTCGCCGGGTCCGCCCGTTTTGAACGGCCCGCACCCGCTGGAGATTCGGGTACCAACGGGTCTTGGTCTTGTTATGAGCATGACTCACGTTGTATCCCACCATGGGTTTTTTGCCGCATATTTCACAGATTTTCGCCATTGTCTCGCTCCTTTGATCCTTTTCAGGGCCGGTCTTTCCCCATCATGGCCGCGGGCCCGGGATGCAGGACTGTAAAGGCCGCTGTTTTTTTACAAAAAAGATATATTATCTTATAATGCATCGAAAGGCAAGGCCTTTCCGTCGATCCCGGGTTGTCGAATCGTCGAATCTCCCATCCGAGGAGGGATCCTATTGAACTCATCCGAGCCTGAAACCCGTCTTTCGCCAGACCTCAACAGGACGCCGGAAAACCCCGGGCACATCCATCTTATGGGCATCTGCGGTACCGCCATGACGTCGCTGGCGGGGATTCTCAAGGAACGTGGATGCCGAGTCACGGGCTCCGACCAAAACGTCTACCCCCCCATGAGCCATTTACTGGAATCCCTGGGCATTCCCGTGTCACATGGATACGGGGCCCGCAACCTTCACCCCCCACCGGATCTTGTGGTCGTGGGCAACGTGATCACGGCACGCAATCCCGAAGCGTTGGAGCTCGAGCGGCTCCGCATCCCTTATCTCTCCCTTCCCCAGGCCCTGGCGGCCTTTGCCATGGAAGGAAAACGATCCCTGGTGATCTCGGGGACCCACGGCAAGACCACCACGTCTTCGGCCGCCGCCTGGATCCTTGAACGGGCCGGCCTCGACCCCGGTTTCATGATCGGTGGAATTCCGCTCAATTTCGGGCGGAATTTCAAGATGGGCCGCGGCCCCCATTTCGTGGTGGAAGGGGACGAATACGACACGGCATTCTTCGACAAGGGCCCCAAATTTCTCCACTACAATCCCTGGGTTGTCATCCTGACCGGCATAGAGTTCGACCACGCGGACATATACCGCGATCTTGACCAGATCCGGGAGAATTTCCGGAAGCTGGATCATCCCCAGGGGAGGTCTTCTCATCGCAAACGCGGACGACCAAAGAGTCTTGCAGGTTATGCAGGAGGCCGCCTGCCCGGTGGTGACTTACGGTCTTGATGCCCCGGCCGCATGGACTGCCCGCTACCGCCACACCGAAGAGGGCAACACGCTCCTTGCCGTGCACGGCGACGGCCGAAGCCTGGGGCCTTTCAAGACACCGGTGTACGGCCGCCACAACATGTCCAACCTGCTCTCATGCGTGGTTCTGGGGGACTTTCTGGGGCTGCCCAGGGAACATCTCGCCGCGGCCTTGAGGGAATTCCGGGGTGTCAGGAGGCGGCAGGAAATCGTGGGCGAGACCGGAGACGTACTGATAATGGACGATTTTGCACACCACCCGACGGCCGTCAGGGAAACGATCAGGGCCTGCAGGGAGCGGTTTCCGGACAGAAGGCTTGTGGCCGTGTTCGAACCGCGTTCCAATTCCAGCAGAAGAAACGTATTCCAGGATCGCTACGCCCAATCCTTCGACGGCGCACACGGGGTCATGATCCCGGAGCCGCCCATGATGGAAAAGATTCCGCCACATGAGCGATTCTCTTCCTCCAGGCTGGTGAAGGATCTCCGGGTCCGGGGGCTGGAGGCCTCCTATTTCAAGAGCACGGATCTCCTCCTGCAGGCCCTGATCTCAACCGTCAGGCCCGGAGATCTGGTTCTCATAATGTCCAACGGGGATTTCCAAGACCTGCCGCGGAGGCTGCTCAAGGCCCTCTCCCGGGAGGCCGCTTGAAGCAGTCCCATCGCCCCCCGCAGACCGGACCGTCTCCGGGGTGAAAACACTCGATGGAGGCCAAAACCTTTCAGCCCCGTGCATATGACCGGAGGCGGCCCTTGCCTTCGACCGGGCTGAAGGAAGCGGAAAGCGCCGGTCGCCTTTCGGCCCGTTCAAAGGATATGATGGGGGACTACGTGAAAAACGGCCTTCGGGGACCGGCGCTCAAAGACCCTTGAAATGATCTTTTGTCTGTCATATGGATGAGAAGTGTCCCGACGGATCACCGCTCAACGGGCAAGATTGACACGCCCTTTCAGGCGGACAGCTTCTCAACCACGAATCAAGGAGGACCCATATACATGAAACTCGCCCAGTACTATCACAAAGACGGCAATCCAAGAGTGGCCCTGGTGGAAGGACAAAGACTTTTCCCCCTTACCTTTGACGGCGACATGCTAGACTATATAGTCACCAGGCCTCGAAAGCCTGAACGGGGCGAGGCGCTTCCTTTGGATGAGATCACTTTTGCGCCGGCGGTGCTCCGAACCCCCAAGATCATTGCGCTGGGCCTCAATTACAAGGACCACGCCGAGGAGAGCAAGGGGAAACCACCCGAGAATCCGCTCATCTTCGCCAAGTTCCCCAACAGCCTGGCCGCCCACGGGGCCGACATCCGCTGGGACCCAAAGATCACCGCCAAGGTGGATTACGAGGCGGAGCTTGCGGTGATCATCGGCAACACGACCAGGGATTGCAGCCCGCAAACGGCCCTCAACCATGTGTTCGGCTACACCTGCGCGAACGACGTGAGCGCCCGGGACCTGCAGTTTGGAGACAAGCAGTGGGTCCGCGGAAAATCCCTTGACACCTTCTGCCCGCTGGGCCCCTGGATCGTGACCCCCGAGGAATTCGGACGACCCGAAGGGCACGGCATTTCTTGCACACTCAACGGGACCCTCATGCAGGACAGCGACACGGGAAACATGGTTTTTCCGGTGGCCGAAGTGATCAGTTTCCTTTCAAAGCATTTCACCCTGTACCCCGGCGACGTCATACTCACGGGCACGCCGGCGGGTGTCGGAGCCTTCCGGGATCCCTCGGTCTACCTCAAGGACGGGGACGAGGTGGTGATCGAGATCGAGGGGATCGGAAGGCTCGTCAATCGGTGCGTCGCCGTCCCAAAGGCATGAAGAGAGTGTTGAAGGACGTGGGGAGCCCAGGCGAGGCAACGCAAATATGGAGGCAAAGAAACCGGCGTCTTCATATAGGGTAAATGAGAATTTTCCAGCCTGGTTTCAACCTGAGTATCTACAAGCGCGCTTGTTTTCCGACGCCCTGCCAAACGCCCCCGAATGGGTATTTAGCACGCGCCCCCTTATTGAGCGAAGTCACGGCGCGGGAACCAGGGGATGGCCTGGCGAAACCGCTCGCCCGTTCAACATCCTTTCCACACCGGCTCTCGCTTTTCCAGAAACGCCGCGATTCCCTCTGCGGCATCCTCGGTCGTGCAGAGCCGGGCGAAGACTTCGTTCATATACTCGAACTGTTTGCGATACTCCATATCTGCAGCAGTATAAAACGCCTTTTTGCTGATTTGAACCGCCAGGGGACTCTTCCGGGCCAGGAGCCGGGCCCAGGAGCGTGCCTCTGATTCCAGGTCCGCTGCGGGGACTACGCGGTTGACGAGGCCCATTTCCCACGCCCTCTGTGCGGAAATCAGCTCACCATAAAGCAGCAATTCCAGCGCCCGTTTCCGGCCTACGGATCGGGCGACCGGTACTACGGGCCCGATGCAGTTGAGACCCACGTTGATGGCCGTCAGGCCCAGTCGGGCGCTGTCGGATGCGATGGCCAAATCCGCGGCGGCCACCAGGCCGGCGCCGTTCGCTGCAGCCACGCCGTGGACCTGTGCGATCACTGGTTTGGACATTCCGCCCATGATCGCCAGGGGTGCCTCCATCCGCCCAATCCAGGCGCGATACTCGGTCGCTGACTTGCCGGATGCCTCTTTAACATCGATTCCGGCGCAGAACGCCCTGCCTGCTCCTTTGAGAATGATAACTCGGACTTTCGGATCTCCATCCAAGTACTCGAGAGCGGCCTTGAGTTCGAGGGCCATGGGGGTGTTCATGCTGTTGAGCTGGTCTGGTCGATTCAGTGTGAGTTGTGCTACAAAATCGTCTCCCACTTCGGACCTCACATACCCATGTTCCATAGCGTTAAACCTCCGTATTCCATGTTTCCGTACTCCCGGCAAGGGCTGAGGAGCGCG
Organism: Deltaproteobacteria bacterium; assembly: GCA_019307945.1. Taxonomy (GTDB): domain Bacteria; phylum Desulfobacterota; class DSM-4660; order Desulfatiglandales; family Desulfatiglandaceae; genus B17-G16. The sequence continues at coordinate 17,747 of JAFDIS010000077.1, forward strand.
TCGCCACCCGTGGCGGTTCCACCAAAAACCCATTTCCTGAGTCGCCATGATCGGATATGCGGCCCTTTTTTTCAAGTCTCGATGACCTTTCGCAGTCTCGAGAAAAACCATCTATCACCACCAGGACCGGTTCACATCTCGTTCCGGCCGCCCGACGCACCCATTATGCCCCCGACTCGTGCCGGGTGGGTGTGTGTGTCGTGGTACCGAAACGCCTTGAACGGGGAAAGGGTTTGAGGTATCTTGTGACACAAGGCCGGTCATCGCCCCGGGGTGCCCGAGATCCAAGTCGGCTTGTCCGGATTGCAGAGGAGCATGGAAAAAACACCACCTGAAATTTACGAAAAGTACATCAAGGCCATCACCGACATCAGCCGAGCCATTACCACGGAGCAGTACCTGGAGGACATTCTCAAGCTGATCGTCATTGTCACCGCCAAGGTGACGGGTGTGGAGATCTGTTCGTTGTGGCTCATTGACGAGGCCCGGGACGACAAGATGATCCGCCTCAAGGCCACACAGGCCATTGACCCGGAATACGTCAAGGACCGCTCCCTGACCATGGAAGAGGGCGTCGTGGGGTACGTCGCCAGCACCAACCGGCCTTTGACTGTCCGGGACGTGCTCAAGGAACCGCGCTTCAAGGAAAAGGAGATGGCGCGGAAGCTCGGCCTGGTCTCCATGCTGGGCGTGCCCTTGCAGGGCAGGGATGGTAAGGCGATCGGGGTACTCAACTGCTTCACCTCCGAACCGCACCACTTCACGGAGGCGGAGGTGAACCTGGTAACTGCAGTTGCCAACCAGGCCGCCGTGGCAATCCTGAACACCGAGTTGATGGTCAAGACACAGGTGATCCAGGAGGAATTGGAAACCAGGAAACTGGTGGAAAAGGCCAAAGAGGTCCTGATGCGACGTCGAGGCTTCCAGGCCGAGGAGGCCTTCCGCTGGATCCAGAAACGGAGCATGAACTCCAGAAAGTCCATGAGACAAGTCGCGGAGGCCGTGCTTCTGTCGGACGAATTGTAAACCAGCCGACGGACGTCTTTTCCCCTCCAGCTCCCGTCTCACATCACACCACCCACCGTTGATTCCCCATGCGTCTCTAGATGCCTGTCGCAGTCACGAATATTAGTTCCAGTAACTTTTTGGATTCGAAATCACTAAAAAACTTGACATGCTCCATCAGCCTGACTTATAAAGACAGCTCACTTTGAAGTTCTGCACAAAGGCGTGCAGAATCGATTGGTGCCCGAGGACAAAGGCGTCCTTTTCCCCAAAGGGGAGAAGTGGCGCTTTTTTTGTGGCTATTTCAAGATTCATTCAGAACGAAGGAGGAAAAAGATGCGTTTTTCAAAAAGCAACGATGTCTTGGGAACCACCAACCGGGGAAACCCCGCAGAAAGCAGCCTCTGCACCCTGTGCAGGGCCGACTGCCAGGGAAAGTGCGAGACCTGGTTATCCAGCCTTGTGGGCAGAAAACTCCTCTATCCCAGGGATTTCGGGATCGTGACCGCCGGTGCCAACAACACCACCCACGTGGGGGTCTCCTACAACTCCCTCAGGATCCAGGGCTACGCCTACGGTGCCCACGGCCTTCCCAACGGCCTGAGCAACGACCCGGATGACTGCATCTTCCCCAACGTGGATCTGACCACGGAGTTCGGGCAGGAAGTAAAGACCAAGGCCCGGATCCCCCTGATGACCGGCGCCCTGGGGTCCACCTTTGTGGCGGCCAAGTACTGGGACTCCTTTGCCATCGGCGGCTCTCTCGTGGGAATCCCCGTGGTGATCGGCGAAAACGTGGTGGGCGTGGACCGCGAATCCCAGATCAGTCACGGGAAGATTACGGTTTCTCCTGAGCTGGATCGGCGGATCGACACCTACCTCCGTTACCACGATGGTTACGGTGCCATCATCGTCCAAATGAACGTGGAGGACACTCGAAACGGCGTGGCTGAATATGTATCCGAAAAATATGGAGACAAGGTCATCATCGAACTCAAATGGGGTCAGGGCGCCAAGGACATCGGCGGAGAAATTCAGGTCACGAGCCTCGACTACGCCCTGTTCCTGAAAAAGCGCGGCTACGTTGTGGATCCCAACCCGGAAATTCCGGAAGTGCAAGAGGCCTTCAAACACGGCGCCATCCGCTCCTTCGCAAGGCACAGCAGGCTGGGTGGAACAAACCTGAGCTCCGTGGACGTTGTGCGCGAAGAGTTCATGAAGTCCGTGGACTACCTAAGGAGCCTGGGGTTCAAGCGGATCTCACTCAAGACCGGGTCCTACGGCATGGAAGAACTGGCCATGGCAATCAAGTTCGCCACGGACGCAAAGCTCGACCTCCTCACCATCGACGGGTCGGGCGGAGGCACAGGCATGAGCCCCTGGAACATGATGCAGAGTTGGGGTGTGCCTTCCATCAATCTTCATGCCAAGGCCTACGAATACGCCGCCATCCTGGCCGCCAAGGGGGAGCGCGTTGTGGACCTTTCCTTTGCAGGGGGGTTCGCCCTGGAAGACAGCATATTCAAAGCAATCGCTTTGGGCGCGCCCTATACCAAGCTCGTGTGCATGGGCCGGGCCATCATGATCCCGGGATTCGTGGGCGCCAACATCGAAGGGGCCTTGAACCCTGATCGGCGTGAAAAGGTGAGCGGCAACTGGGACAAGTTACCCAAAACAGTGGCGTCCATCGGCACTACGCCCGAGGAGATCTTCGCCTCCTACTTCGATGTGGAGAAGAAGGTGGGCAAGGACGAGATGAAAAACATCCCCTACGGCGCCATCGCCTTCTGGACCCTGGCCGACAAGCTGGCCTGCGGGCTGCAGCAGCTGATGGCAGGTGCACGGAAATTCGCGCTGAATCAGATTACACGGCAGGACATCTTCTCCGCGAACCGGGAAACGGAAAAGGAGACGGGCATCACTTTCATGACGGACTACAACGACGAGTCGGCAAAGAAGATCCTGAACAGCTAAATCCAGCGATCCCGAAAGATGCGGCAGGGCCGCCCCACCCGCGCCATGGGGCGCGGGTGGGGCGGCCCTTTCCGTCTCCGAGGGCCTCTCCGCCGCACACCTCAGAACGACCCCCCGAGTGCCCACCCGGCCGCCCTTATGCCTTGACTTGCACCACCTGCTTTTCTATAGTCGCCCGCAAAGCGAAATTATCAGTACTGTTGCTGCCGGAAACATGCGCAGTTCTACTAAATAAGGAGGGGATTTCATGCCGCGGCGCGACGACATCCAAAAGGTCATGATCATCAGTTCGGGCCCCATTATCATCGGCCAGGCCTGCGAGTTCGACTACTCTGGAACCCAGGCCTGCAAGGCCCTGCGCAAGCTGGGTTATGAGATTGTGCTGGCGAACTCCAATCCTGCAACCATCATGACCGACCCCGGAATGGCGGAGGCCACCTACATCGAGCCCCTCAACCTGCGTGCCATGGCCGAAGTCGTGGAGAAGGAAAGACCCGACGCCATCCTCCCCAACCTGGGAGGACAATCGGGCCTCAATCTTTCCTCGGAGCTGGCACGCACCGGCGTCCTGGACAAGTTCGGTGTGAAGATCATCGGAGTGGAAGTGGATGCCATCAAGCGCGGGGAAGACCGCATCGCCTTCAAGGAGACCATGGAGCGCCTGGGCATCGAAATGCCCCGGAGCCAGCCCGCCTTCAGCGTCGAAGAGGCGGAAAGGATCGCTGATTCCCTGGGGTATCCCGTGGTGATCCGGCCGGCCTACACCATGGGAGGAACGGGCGGTGGAATGGTCTACAACGTGGAGGAGTTGCGTGTTGTGGCAAGCCGCGGCCTTTCCGCGAGCCTCGTGGGGCAGATCCTCGTAGAAGAGTCCGTGGTGGGTTGGGAGGAACTGGAACTCGAAGTCGTCCGGGATGCGAAAAACCAGATGATCACAGTCTGCTTCATCGAGAACGTCGATCCCATGGGCGTGCACACGGGCGACAGCTTCTGCACCGCCCCCATGCTCACCATAGACCCCGATCTCCAGGCGAGGCTCCAGAAATACTCTTACGACATCGTGGAAGCCATCCAGGTGATCGGCGGCACCAACATCCAGTTTGCCCATGATCCGGAGACAGGGCGGGTGGTGGTCATCGAGATCAACCCGAGAACCTCCAGGTCTTCCGCCCTGGCTTCCAAGGCGACAGGATTTCCCATCGCTCTCATCTCTTCCATGCTGGCGGGCGGGCTGACACTGGACGAAATCCCCTATTGGAGGGAGGGCACGCTGGACAAGTACACTCCCTGGGGCGACTACGTGGTGGTCAAGTTCGCACGCTGGGCCTTCGAGAAGTTCGAGGGTGCCGTGGACAAGCTGGGCACCCAGATGCTGGCCGTGGGCGAAGTCATGAGCATCGGGAAGACCTACAAGGAGGCTTTGCAGAAGGCGATCCGGTCCCTGGAGATCGGCAGGTATGGACTGGGATTCGCCAAGGATTATCACCAAAGGCCCCTGGAGGACCTCCTGGAACTCCTATCCGAGCCCTCCAGCGAACGGCAATTCATCATGTACGAGGCCTTGCGCAAAGGCGCCGGCGTTGACCAACTGTACCGCAAGACCCGGATCAAGCCATGGTTTATCGAACAGATGAAGGAACTCGTTGAACTCGAAAACGAAATCCTGAAATTCAAAGGGCGCGCCCTGCCCGATCCGCTCTTCATACAGGCGAAAAAGGACGGCTTTTCGGACCGCTACATCTCCCAGCTCCTGGATACGACGGAAACGGCGATCCGGGACAAGCGGATCTACCTGGGTGTCACGGAGGCGTGGGAGGCGGTGCCCGTAAGCGGGGTGGAAAACGCGGCCTATTACTACTCCACCTACAACGCCCCGGACAGCGTGACCACCACGCAGAAACCCAAGATCATGGTCCTGGGGGGAGGACCCAACCGGATCGGCCAGGGAATCGAATTCGACTACTGCTGTGTTCACGCGGCCTTCGCCATCAAGGACGAAGGCTACGAAGCCATCATGGTGAACTGCAACCCGGAGACCGTTTCCACGGATTACGACACCAGTGACAAGCTCTACTTCGAGCCCCTCACCGTGGAAGACGTGCTCAGCATCTACGAAAAGGAAAAGCCCGAGGGCGTGATCGTGCAGTTCGGCGGCCAAACACCCCTGAACATCGCCGCAGAACTCGCCGAGGCAGGCGTTCCCATCCTCGGGACATCCCCCGGGGCCATCGACCTGGCCGAGGACCGGGACAGGTTCAGGAAAATGATGGGGGAGTTGGGGATCCCTCAGCCCGACTCGGGAATGGCCAGCAACCTGGAGGAGGCCCTGCAAGTGGCCGAAAGGATCGGCTATCCCCTAATGGTCAGGCCATCCTACGTGCTGGGGGGACGGGCGATGGAGGTGGTGCACGACGAGGAGATGCTGAGGCGTTATGTGTCAGCGGCGGTGGAGGTCTCCCCGGAAAGACCCATCCTCATCGACAAGTTCCTGGAAAACGCCATCGAGGCCGAAGCAGACGCCATCTGTGACGGCAGGGATGCCTTTGTCCCCGCCGTCATGGAACACATCGAACTGGCCGGTGTCCATTCGGGTGATTCGGCTTGTGTCATCCCCCCCATCAGCATCCCCACCAAGCACCTGGACACCATCTATGAATACACCAAAAAAATCGCAATGGCCTTGAACGTGGTGGGTTTGATGAACATCCAATACGCCATCGCGCATGACACGGTTTACGTGCTCGAGGCCAACCCCCGGGCGTCCCGCACGGTCCCCCTGGTCTCCAAGGTCTGCAACATCTCCATGGCACGCGCGGCGACCCAGATCATCCTGGGAAAAAAACTGGCGGACCTGGGCATCGAGCCCAAGACCATTCCCCATTTCGGTGTGAAAGAAGCGGTGTTTCCCTTTAACATGTTTCACGAGGTGGACCCCGTCCTGGGCCCGGAGATGCGGTCCACCGGCGAGGTTTTGGGTCTTGCGGATTCCTTCGGACTCGCCTATTACAAGGCACAGGAAGCCACCCAGCTGACCCTGCCCTCGGAGGGTTGCGTCCTGATCACCGTGTCTGAAAAAGACCGCCCCGCCGTGCTGCAGGTAGCCGAGGCCTTCAAGAGCCTGGGCTTTACCATCAGGGCTACGCGGGGGACGCACGACTTCCTTGCGGCCAAGGGTATCGAGACTACGCCCATTCTGAAGATGCATGAAGGCCGGCCCAACATTGTGGACGCCATCAAGAACAACGAGATCCAACTCGTGATCAACACCCCCAGTGGTAAACTCAGCAAACACGACGACTCCTACATCCGCAAGTCGGCCATCAAGTACAAGATCCCTTACATCACCACCCTCGCAGCGGCCCTGGCCGCGGCAAAAGGGATCAAGGCCGTCAGGAAGGGGCACGGTGCGGTCAAATCGCTCCAGGAATACCACGCCGACATCCGATGAACCCAAGGTGGTTGCCCCGCTCTACGGGCTCGGGATAAAATCACAGATAAGGGAGGAAACGAGAAAATCATGGACGGCATCGTAGGGCTTTACGGTCCCGGGGATCGTGAATTGGTCAACAAGGCGTTCCTGGCAACAGGGGCCTGCCAGCACCGGGGAAAGGCCAGCACGGGCCTCGCCGTGGCAAACACCAAGGGCATTTACGTGCACAAGGGCCTGGGAAGGATCGCGGAGATCATCGACCCCAACACCATCAAGACGTTCCGTGACCTGGAGCCCCAGGCGGCCATCGGCAATATCGGCTACACCAAGAGGAGGGTTCCCGAGAGGGTGAACGCGGAACCCGTCATGATCTGCCCCAGGAATTTCTCGCCCCTGCAGGTGGCCATCACCATGGACGGCTACCTCATCAAGGATGATGACTTGCGGGCGGAACTGGAGGCGGATTACAGTTTCCAGACCGACAATAAGACGGAGGTAATAGGCGCCCTTCTGCACAAGTATCTCTCCGAGGAAGGAATCCGGTTCGAGGCCGGTGAAAGGCTGTTGCAGACCCTCTCAGGGAGGGCGACCTTTGCACTGACCGCCATCGTTCACGATGGATCCAATGCCCATCTGGTGGCCCTGAACGACGCCAAGGCCTTCGAACCGTTCTGCCATGCCATCATCGACGATGTCTTCGTCATCAGTTCCGAGTCCTGCTCTCATCGAAGGCTCAGCGGGACCAACCCCACGGAGTACGACGGAGGGCAGATGACCATCTGCTCACCCGACGGCTGCGCGGTCAAACGGCTCGTGACGGAACCCATGATGCCCGATATCTTCCAGGGGGTCTATTTCGGGAACGTGGCGTCACTCTTTCGCGGAAAGGAGATCTTCCAGATCCGACGGGAACTGGGGCTCAAGTTGACCGCCCATTACGCCACGTCGCGGGCGGACATCGTGATTCCCAACCCGGAATCGGGTTGGGGGGTGACGGTGGGGCTGGCCGAAGGCCTCGGAAGACCGCTTCTGCCGGCCCTCATCAAACTCCCCCAGGCCGTGCGAACCTTCCAGGAAGGGGAACGAACCACCCGCACGCAGGAAGTGGGTCTGAAATTCGGGGGGATCGATTCCCTGCTCAGGGACAGGGCCGTGGCCATGGGCGACGACAGCATTGTGCGGGGGAGCGTGAGCGAAGGGGGTTCCGTCTGGGTAGTGTACAACGCCGGGGCCCGTCTCATCGAGTTCTGGATTTCTTACGGGCCCATGTTCTTCCCCTCTTTCAAGGAGTGGCACAGGGGGATCGAATGCCTGCAAGAACTGGCGGTTCAGCGGGCCTTTGCCGAGAGCACCCCTTACGACAAGGACCTTGATGAGATCAACCGCGCGGTGGCCCGCCTGGTGGGGGTGGATGAAGTGAAGTACAACCGCAAGGAACTCATTGAGGAAGTAACGGGTCCCGGCTCCTTTCAGGCCCTGGATGCCTCCTATCCCATTGATGAAAGATTCTGGCCTGACTGGCTCAAGAAGGAGGTGGACCTTTTTCATCGGGTGAGGGGGCACTGATTGGCGTGCCGCATAACCCTTCCCTTGCTGACCGGCGCCCACTCCCGTGCAACCCGGAGGCATCTCCAGGGGTCCCTCAGGGGGGCCCTGGCCACGGGGCTCTTCGCGTCCACCGGCGTGAACCCGGACGGCGCCAACGGCCTCTTTTTCGGCAACCCCGGACAGCTGTGGAGCCAGGTGGTATCCGTCGTGGCCACGATGGCCTTTGCTTTCACCGTGACATACGTTATCTTAAGAATCATAGATGCTTTCATGGGGTTGCGGGTCGACCCGCAAGACGAGGAAAATGGACTGGACCTGAGCCTGCACAACGAGACCGGCTACAGTCTCTGAGCCGCCACCTATGGAAAAAACCAGGAGGGCCACATTCATGAAGAAGCTCGAAGCCATTATCAAGCCTTTCAAATTGGACGACGTGAAGGAAGGGCTCACGGCCGCCGGGATCAAGGGGATGACCGTATCGGAGGTCAAGGGATTCGGCCGGCAGAGGGGCCACAAGGAAGTCTACCGGGGTGCGGAATACCAGGTGGATTTCGTGGCCAAGGTGCGTCTGGAAATCGTCCTGCAGGACGACCGGGTCACGGAGGCGATCAACATCATCCGTGAAAAGGCGCATACGGGAGAGATCGGAGACGGCAAGATCTTCATCCTGCCGGTTGAGGAGGCCGTGCGTATCCGCACCGGTGAGACCGGTGATCAGGTCCTCTAAGGCCGGGGAAGGAAAAGATCGGCATGGGCCTCGGCTCAACGGCGCGGCCATGGCATCTCCCATAGACGAATTAGAGTCCTTGCGAGCCCGCCTCCAGGATACGGGGGCGGAGATTTCGGGTTCCCTCTTCCAGGAGCGGCATACAGAGGTCTTTGACCAATATTTCCGGAGGAGCGTGCAGGAAAGTCCACAATGTCACGCCCTGTTTCGGCGGGGCATTTCCTTCGGGTTCTTGGCGGTGGGCGGCTATGGCCGGAGGGAACTCTGCCTTCATTCGGACATCGATCTTGTCATCCTCTTCGATAAACGTATCCCGCAGGAGGCTTCCGGGATCGTGACGGAGATCCTCTACCCCTTGTGGGACTTGGGTCTCGAACTGGGCTACGGGACACGAACCGTAAAAGACTGTATGAAACTGGCCGCAGAGGACTTGGAGGTCCTCACCTCCCTCATGGACGCCCGGTTTCTCTGCGGAGACTCTCCTCTGTTTTTGAAATTGGCCGAAAAGCTCCAGCGGAAAGTCTTCCGTCCGCGCAGCCGTGTTCTGGTGGAGAAGCTCCTGGCGGACCAGGACGCACGAACACAGAAGTTCGGAGACGCAAGCCATCGGCTCGAACCGGACCTCAAGGAGGGGATCGGGGGGCTGCGGGACTACCACCATATGCTGTGGATGGCAAAGGCCCTCCTGGGCCTCAGGGTACCTCGGGACCTGGAGGTCCTGGGAGCCCTTTCCTCCTCCGAGTATGACCAACTCTGCAAACACCTGGACGTGGTGTGGCAGATCCGGCGCCACCTACATCGTCTGTCGGGACGCGCCAACGATCGTCTGTATTTCGAATACCAGGACCCCATCGCCCAGACGCTGGGATACCCGGAAAGAAAGGGGTTTCCACCCGTGGAGCAGTTCCTGGGGCGCCTTCACGAGGCCATGGCCGGGATCAAAGCCCTTCACAGGGCCTTTGTGGAAGACCATGTGACGAGTCCCTCGAAGCAAAGCGTTCCTGTTCACGTCCGGGGTCTTCCTCCGGCCCTTTCGGCGGGAAAGCGCGGACTTTCTTTCGGTTCCCCGGAGGCGATCCCGGCCGACCCTCCTCTTCTCATGGAGATTTTCTGGTGGAGCGCCAGGAGCGGGATGACGCTTTCCCGGGAAGCGTTGCGGCTCGTAGGGGAGTTCCTCCATCTCGTGGACCACAGGTTTCGCACCAAGCCTCAGGTCTCTGATCGGTTCCTGGAGATGCTCAGGGCCCCCTACCTCCACCAGGCCCTGGAAAAGATGCTGGAAAGCGGTTTCCTGGAAAATTTGATCCCCGAATTTCTGCCGATCAAGGATCGCGTTCAGTTCGATGCATACCACGTCTTTCCTGTGGGGTGGCACTGCCTGGAGACGGTGCGCCATCTCAAAGAGATCTCGCGGCAACAGGACATCCTCCTGCCCGGAATTCTGGAAGACCTCCCGGATCCAACCCCCCTGCTGCTGGGGGCACTCTTGCACGACATCGGCAAGGCGGGGAAAAACCACGCCGAGCGTGGGGCCCGCATGGCTCGCCCGATCCTGGACAGGCTCGGTTGCGCGCCTGCGGTGCGGGAAGACGTGGTGTTCCTCATCCGCTACCACCTTCTGCTTTTCGAGACCGCGACACGCAGAGATCTGAACGACGAAAAGTCCGTGGTCCTTTTTGCGTCACGGGTGGAGAACATCAACCGCCTCAAGATGCTCTACCTGCTCACCTGGGCCGATTCCAAGGCCACCGGTCCCAAGTCCTGGAACGAGTGGATCGCCGGTTTGACGCAAGAGCTTTTTTTCAAAGCCCTTCACGTGCTGGAGCGGGAAGAACTGGCAACCGTTTCCGCCTCCCGAAAGATGAAAAGGAAACTGGGGGCGCTTCGAAAGAAGATCGGTCCCGAAACCTCCGAAAAAGCCCTGGGCGCGGTGACCGATCAGATGACGCCTCGGTACCTGTTGAACATATCTCCCGGGGAAATTGCGCGGCACGCGATGATCTCGCTCGCTCTCAAAAAAGAGAATGCGCCGGGCGACTTTCCGGCTTTTCACCTGGACGCACGGCCCGCATCCACTCAGGAGACCTGGGAGGTAACGGTCCTGGCCCAAGACCGCCCCGGCCTTTTTGCAGACCTCACTGGTGTCCTGGCCGTCAACGACATCAATATCCTTTCCGCAGACATCTACACCTGGCGGGACGGTACGGCCGTAGACCTCTTTCGGGTCACGGGGCCCCTGGACCCCCTCCATCCTGAAGAGGCATGGGACAAGGTGCGCAGGGACGTTGCCCGGACCCTGGCGGGTAAAATGGACCTGGAATCCCGCCTCCGGGCGAAACGCAGTTCCCTTGTGCTCAAAGGCAGCCACGGCCCGACGCGCCCCCCCCTTGTGACCCTCGACAACGATGGATCGGATTTTTTCACCCTCGTTGAGGTCTTTGCACCGGACCGGATCGGGCTCCTTCACACCATCAGCAAGACCCTCTTTGAGCTGGGCGTGGATATCCGCATCGCCAAGATCGGAACCAAGGGGGACCAGGTGGCGGATGTCTTCTACGTGCGCGACTTCGTTGGCAGAAAAATCCTGGAACCGGAGGCCATGGAAAAGATCAGGCGCAGCCTGACCCGGAGGCTAGAGCAGGATGTGTTCCAACCCGGGGCGCAAACAGCACTGACCGGTGCCCCCAAGCGTTCTGGTGCCCGCCGGGCGTGTTGAAAATGGGCCTTAAGAGTCCTCTTCCCCGCCCCCCGAAGGAGGGAGGGCGGGGAAGAGGGGCTATGCGCGCATCAGAGAGGTACGTTTCCGTGCCTCCGCTTCGGGATGGAGGTTTTTTTCTTCTGAAGGGTCATCAGGGCGCTGATGAGGCGAGGGCGGGTCTCTTCGGGCAGGATCACCTGGTCCACGTATCCCAGTTCCGCCGCCTTGTATGGACTCGCAAACTTGTCCCGGTATTCCTCCACCAGTCGGGCCCTTGCGGCGTCCGGATCCCCCGCCTCAGCGATCTCCTTTCGAAAGATTATGTTGCAGGCCCCTTCCGGACCCATGACCGCTATCTCCCCCGTGGGGTAGGCAAAATTGAAGTCCGCCTCGAAGTGCTTGCTGCACATGGCCACGTAGGCGCCGCCGTAGGCCTTGCGGGTCACCACCGTGATCTTGGGAACCGTTGCCTCGCAATAGGCGAAGATGATCTTGGCCCCCTGCTTGATGATCCCGCCATACTCCTGACCGACTCCGGGCAGGTATCCCGGCACATCCACGAATGTCACGAGCGGTATGTTGAAGGCGTCGCAGGTTCTCACGAACCTGGCGCATTTCATGGACGCCTCGGTGTCGAGACAACCGGCCAGGAAGCGGGGCTGGTTGGCGATCACGCCCACCGAAAGTCCGTTCAGCCTGCCGAAGCCCACCACCATGTTCTTTGCATAGTGCTTGTGGACCTCCAGGAACCGGTTGTGGTCGAGCACGGAACGAATGATCTCCTTGATGTCATAAGGGAGCCTGGGATTCGTGGGCACCACCGTGTTGAGATTTGAGTCGGTCCGCTCCGGGTCATCCGTGGGCTCCACTGCCGGAGGCCTTTCCCGAAAGCTCTGGGGCAGATAGCTCAGGAGTTCCTTGACCCTGTCCAGTGCATCCTGCTCCGAATCCTCGGCAAAATGCGCAACACCGCTCTTGGTATTGTGGGTCATGGCGCCGCCCAGGGCCTCGGGCGTCACTTCCTCCGCGGTCACCTCCTTGATGACCTGGGGGCCGGTGATAAACATATTACTCGTCTTTTTCACCATGATTATGAAATCGGTGAGTGCGGGTGAATACACCGCCCCTCCGGCACAGGGCCCCATAATGACCGATATCTGGGGAATGACGCCGGAGCTCCAGACATTTCTCTTGAAGATCTCGCCATACCCCCCGAGGCTCACCACGCCTTCCTGTATCCTCGCGCCCCCGGAGTCCTTCAGCCCTATGACCGGCGCGCCGTTCCTTAGCCCCAGATCCATGACCTTGCATATCTTTTCGCTGAAGGCGCCGCTCAGGGATCCCCCGAACACCGTGAAATCTTCCGCAAAAAGGAAGACCCGCCGGCCGTTGATGGTGCCGTGCCCCGTCACCACCCCGTCCCCCGGCATCTTTTTTTGATCCATTCCGAAATCATGGCAACGATGAACCACGAACTTGTCCAATTCCTGGAAGCTGCCCTCGTCAAGGAGGTGGGCGATTCTCTCCCTGGCGGTCATCTTGCCTTTTTGATGTTGCTGTTCGATGCGTTTAGGACCGCCGCCCTGCTCGGCCTCGTGGTTCCGCTTTTCAAGTTCCTGAATCTTTTCTTCGATGTCCATAGGCTGTGCCTCCTGACCTCACGACTAAAGCCCCTCCTGCGGGATGAGGCTTTCATCCCCGGGGGGGAAGTGGACTAATGGATAATCAGGCGTTGGTATACCATTGAATCACCATTCATTGTCAAGCGTAAACCGGGAAGTGGACCACCAGAGGCAGGCCGGCGGCCTCGCAATAGGCGCGACACCCCGCCGCAGGACCCATTCATTTACGCCTAAAGCCGGGGGGCCTTGGGGAGCGGTGGAGGTCCCCAAGACCCCGAATATCCCTACTACGAGACTGTTGGCCAATCCGCCGAGACTCCCGGCCGAGAAACAGACAAGCCACTTGGTGAAATGCCTTTTCATAACGAACTCCCCGGGGACCGCAAGGGTTGACCCGATGCCCCATGACGATTTTTACGCGTTTTCTCCTTCTGTTGCACGCAGGCTCCTGGTCTTAGGCTTCTTATGGGTTTATATCACGGTCGCTTTCCGAATTCAAAAGCAGGAACACTTCTCAGCGGAGAGTTCCCCTTCCCGCAAGGCCCCACCCTGTCACGAATCCGGGCAAAAAAACCTTGACCACAGGTGCCCTACAGCACGCCCGAAGACGTGAACAGGGCCGTGTCGGCGGCAGTGGAATCGTTCAAGGCCTCGGTTCGGATGAAGGCCCTTTCCGAGGTGGCACGGGGCCTCAAGTCCCTGGGCAAGAAGAGGGCCGGGCGATTGAAAAAATTGCAATCCCTTTCATAGACAGCGGCCCCCCGCGCCCAATACGACCTGGAAGAGGTACCGTTGAATCGTAGCCGTGCCACCATCGACAAATACTATCCGAGGATTGCAGCGGCCAAACTCAAGAAGATGTATGCGGAAAACCATCCCCTGAAAGACGTCCCCAGGGAGTCCTTCGGAAAAGCCACGGAAAAGGTGTAGATCAAGGGCCGGGGGATACGCCTTCGCCGGGTGCCGGAGAACTTCACTAGCCGGGGATGAAGGGCCCCGGAGGCCGGGTATCGGACGGGAGGCAGCGGTGGATCGGTCCCGGGGAAGAATGCCCCCGGGATCGACTCTTGTCGCGGGGCGCTAGAGGCGGAGCGTTCTTTTCTTAGACTGGTGCTCATCCATAAAATAGATT
>JAFDIS010000172.1 GCA_019307945.1 Deltaproteobacteria bacterium
GCGGTGACTTCTGCCGACATCCCGCCGATGGTCACCGTGTTTTGTGCCGGGTCCTTGTCGAATCCCATGCCGTTTATGGTCAGGGTGTCTCCCCAGCCCGCCCCCTGGGGCGATACCCCTGTGATCCGATGCTGCACGTGGACCGTGACCGTGGCGGGGTCGCTCCAGACCCAGCCTTCAACGGCGTCCTTTCGAACCTTCAAGGTGACCAGGAAATCGCCGCCCACCCTGGCGTGAAGCACGGGCTGGACCGCCTCCGTGCTGTTGTTGGGATCGACGGGGGAGTACTCGCTAATGGAGCCCACAGACCATGAATAAAATAGGGTCTCCCCCTTGGGGTGTGTGCTCTGGGAGCCATCAAGCTGCACCAGGGTTTCGCCTCCCGCGGTCGCGTCCACCCACTGCTCCGGGCCCACCCCGGCCACGGGCTTGTTGTCCCACGGGTCCAGGGGGTCGTCGCCCGCGCTAACCTCGTCACCGTCCGATACCCCGTCATCGTCCGTGTCGGGATCCAGGGGATCGTAGTCAGTACCGGCCGTGTAATCGCCAGGGCTCCCATCGCGGGAGACCTCGTAGTAGTCCGTGAGACCGTCTTGGTCCGTGTCGGTTTCCATGGGGTCCGTCCGGAGCGTCATGACCTCCAGATAGTCCGTGAGGCCGTCTGCGTCCGAATCATCGTCGTGAAAAATGTTGAGGCCGTCTCCGTCCGGGTCGTCCGTCCACCGGCCTTCCAGGTACACCAGCTCTTCTCCGTCGTCGAAGCCGTCTCCGTCCGTATCCTTCAGGGCGGGGTTCGATTGATAGATATAGCGCTCTTCGTCGTCCGACAGGCCGTCTCCGTCCGTGTCAATGGTGGTAAACCCGGGGGGCAGGATTTTCACGGAGGGATCGCCGTAGATGTTCTGAGTGAAATTGTTGACGCATGAAAAGGCGCTGGGGTTCTTGGACTGCTTGGCATAGAAGAGGGCCTCGCCTGCGGGGCGGTCCAGGGCGAGCTGCTCTACATAGTAATAGGCCGTGATCCTTGCGTCGGCGAGGTAGATGGGCTTAGGCGCGTAGCCTGCGCCCTCCTTCGAGAAATTTCCTACCTGGTAGAGGCCCTTTCGGGTGGAGCCCAACGAGACGACGGCGCCCCGTTTCAGGAGTTCGGCCGCCAGGTTGCCCGGGGTCTCCGGCTTTGCAATGTTACAGGCGTCCGAGATCGTAAAGCCCGGAAAGGCGTCATCCAGGCTCGATGTGGAACTTGCGTAGAAATAGGTCCTGTCCCGCGGGCAGCCGCTCGCATCCAGGTATACCTTGCGCCCGAGCGTGGTGGGACTCCCGTGAAGGGACCAGAACACGATGCCGTAAAGATCCGCGCTGTTCCAGTGATCTTGCAGATACTTTCGGGTCGACGCCGGATCTCGCGAATCCCTGGAAAGGGGGCCGTCCCCTTCCACCGGCGAAGTAGTCAAGGACAGATTGTCGGGATCACCCTCCTTTTCAGTGAGCAGCCTTGTGTCGAATCCCCTCGGGTTGAGCGCATGTTTTTCCGCTGAAAGCCCAAGGTACGCATCGTCCGTGGTGTCCAGGGCGCCCCCGCAACCATTCCAGTACGCCGCACCGTGGTTCAGAATGGACATGGGAAGCAGGGCCTTCTTGCGCCACTTGAGAGTGCTATTGTCCCCTTCGGCATAGGTGACGTTTTCATAGTCCATGGTCTTCTGGAGCACGGAGGTCACAGACGGTCCGTCTGAAAAGGGAATCCTCCCCACGTAGACCTCCGGCGTGAATTCCACACCGCCGGTGCCGAAATCGTCCGTGTATTCCCCGTAACGGCCGTCCCCGTCCAGGTCCCAGTCTCCGGTAAGCTCCGCAAAGAAATAGTCCGTCGGCGCCTCGGTGATGGTGATGGTAGAGGATGTGTAGTTGGGGTGGCACATCATCATGGGAAGATCCCCGTAGGTGTCGCCCGCATCACCCGGGTCATCGGGATCCGGACCGCCTATGAGAAGCACGTAACGGATGTTCTTCTGACCCGATCCGTGATTGTTCTGAAGCCAGGTCCTGACGTTGATTGCCCGTTGCTGGCCCTGCTCGGTCCCGTAACCGCTTCCAGCGTTGCCGATCCAGTGCAGAATGCATTCGGTCTCCGTCACGATGTACACGTTGAGACCAAGGGCCTTCTTGTGATCCGCAAATCTATAGAGAATCGAGGCGGCATCGGGATTTCCGGATCCGTCCTCGTAAAGGGCGTCCTTGACCGCATCAGTGGTAACGATGGCGTAACCGTCTCCCGTGATCTCCAGGATCCCCATGCCTCCCCCGCCGTACCAGTCATCCAGACTTTCCGGGTTCAGGATGGGACCCGGCAGATAGCGAAAAGGATTGGTCTTTGCTGCGGCGGCCGGGTGTGCAAGGGAAGCCGCGGCTTCCCTGTAACGGAGCCTGATCCTGATTTCCCCGGTCCATACGGCCCTGCCCGTCACTGGGTTGTACTGGACCGGGAAATGGAGAAGGGGAACCAGCCTGAAGCCCTGGGCCGTGATCACGGAACCGGCCCGGACGGGCGTTTCCGGAAACAGGGCGTCCGTGCCGTAGATCGCCATGTCCTTGCCGTCAACGATGTTCTTGCCGGGTGCCCACAGGGGAGCAGGATCGGAAAGAGCCATGAATGGCGGTGCCGGGGCGAGCCTCAACACACCGGGAATCTCTTCCGATTCCTGGGCCACGATTTGAACCTCCAGGCCCGTACCTTCCGCATTGGGCGGAAGGAGCACCCACTTGACCGCCTTGGGAACCGCAGGCGCCCCCGGATCGTCAAGGTTTCCAAAGCCCGGGATCGTGATGCGGTCTATGCCTTCCGCCTCATGAAGGCCATAGGAAGGGGCCGTAAGGGTCAGAATGATCTCCCCCGCCGCCGAGGGCCTCGCAAAGCCCGTGAAAATGCAAAGTATGGCAGAAAAGATAAAGCAGTATCGAACGGCTCTCGTTTTTGTCAATGCCATATTTTAGTCCTCTTGGTAACAGGAACATCCCGATAGCCACATCCTTAATTCGCGACTTTTCCTTTTTCCCCTCAGCAACCTGGAACACCCGTTTCTCAATAGAGAATTCCACAAAGAACCCTCACCAGGCAGCAAAGTAGTTTCCATCCATAAATGGCTCTTTTTTTCCGCGCTGCGCTTCGCGCTTCGGACTCCCCACCCTTCGGGTGGGTCCCCGGTTTGTCCTCCCCTCTCGGCTCGGACTCCCCACCCTTCGGGTGGGTCCCCGGTTTGTCCTCCCCTCTCGGCTCGGACTCCCCATCCTGCGGATGGGTCCCCAGTTTCACAATCCTCCGACTCCGCCAAGGCTACGCCGGGACAGGCGGCGTCAATCTGCGGGATCACTTGTGCGGCGCGATTTCAGACACTCCACGTTTTGTCCCCGCGGATCTGGTCTCCAATTGAGAGGCCATTAGAACCCCAAGGGCGGAACCGTTGAAAAGTCAGGTAAGTCATGAGGATCCCCATTGACTTCGTCAAGGAGATTCACCACCGTTTTTGCATTCTCCCCTCCGTTGGCCATGTCCTTCCAGAACTCCTGCGCCGCACCCTCCAGCACTTCTCCTAACAGCGGTCCGGCGACGGCCGAAGCCCTATTTAAACCGGAAGTATTCATAGTGGCGAAGAATGTCTTCACGGTGTTTTTCATCAGTTCCACTCTTTCCCCGCCGAATGTGTAGAACGACAGGATCGCCATTGTAATCAACGCGTCCTTCACGCAGTTTTTGAAC
>JAFDIS010000078.1 GCA_019307945.1 Deltaproteobacteria bacterium
TCGGCCCAGGCGAGGAATTCGAACCCCTTTTTCCTGAAGGCGGGTTTGAAATATTCTCTCAAGGACTCGTGCACGCGATCGATCTCCGTTTTGTTCCGGAACAGGAAAGGCAGATCCAGGACCCGGACCATGGGAAGTATCTTTCCCAGCCCCACGCCGGAAAATGCGGCACAGTGAATCTGCCCTATCTTGATCTTCTTGAGCACGTCGATTTCATCCCCTGCAATGCCCCCCGCGTAGATCCGGAGGATGAGGCGGCCTCCGCTTTCGGCCTTCAGGTCCTTTTCAAGGCGCCGCATCTCCTTGATCCATGCGGAGCCTTCAGGTGCCAGGGCCGCGAATTTTATCACCTCTTTCGTAGCAGCGGGGCACCTGACGACTAGGGGCTGGGAGACGAGCAGACTCATGGCGGCTATGATGCAGGAAGGAAACAGTGCTATCTTTTTCATGGTCGACTCCTACTCCTGATAGAACCATTCATCGGCCCGCTCCCGAAGCCCGGGCGCCCATCGGCGAATCACCGTGTTGATGAGGCAAACGTCAGCGGGTTCTTCAGGAGACCGGGATGTGATCTCTTTCGCCAGCGAATAAAAGAGGTCCTTTTCCTGTGATGCCACGGCGTAGTAACGTGCAAAATAATACTGGGCCAGCAAGAACCTTCGGCCACTAAGCCGCAATGCCTCTTCGAAGCAGGTCCTGGCCTGTTTCAGGTTTCCTCCTAGCATCCGAGGCCTTGCGGCCAGAAGGACTCCCTTGACGATAAGAGGCGCTCCATAGAGAAGACCTGGTTTGTTCTTGATGACATGGTCGAGGCAGCGCTCCAGGGTCCCGATCTGGGCCAGGGCGCTGGGTTTGTCCAGATTGTTCCGAAGCCAGGCACTCCATGCAAGAACCGTCCAGAACAGGGGTTCCACACGGTCCTGCGGCAGGGCCTGAAGCCATTCCTCCACGCCATGCCTGTCCCCGGCGCCCGGTCCCACGAGCCGTTCGGTGGCGCCCAGGGCCCGCAGGCCGTAATTCCTGGCCCTCAGATAGAGCCCGGATGCCCGTTCCGGGTCATCAGGCTCCACGAACAAGAGGGCATACCCGGAAAATCCCCGGCACAAAGCCTGGAGCAGTGTCCTGTTGGAAGAGTCTTCCCGGAGGAGGCCCTCCAGGAGTTTCAGGTCGCTGGGGATCGCCGCGGCCGCCAACTGCGGGTCGCATTCGGCAAAGATCGATTTGGTCAGGGAGTCGATAAGGGAAGGGGACGCCCTCAGGGCCAGTTTGACGCATCCTGTCAGGAGAAGGAGACACGCACTGAGCAGCAAAAGGCCCGTTGCGAGTCGCCCGAGACCTATGTGCAAAGGCCGTGGCCCCGGGCGCCGATGCCCTCCGCCATGAACCCCTTCCGCGGCGGCAGGCAACGGCATTTTCACCGGCGCAGCCTGGCCGGGATGGTTTCCTGCATGGTCTGGGTCGCGAAATTTCATCTCATGATTCCGGCGATGGTTTTGTTTCGTTACTCTTGCCATCGGCATGTGAGGACCGATGCTTCACTCGAATGAAATTATTGCCCGGATGGAAGAGTCCGCCTCCTGGGAGGTTCGCCCCCACGGTAAATAAAAACTCCGGTTACGGCAAGGGCGAAAATGGTAAAGTTTGAATCAATTTTCGTAACTTCCCAGCCGAGCCCCACATTACCAGCATGACATGGAGGAGACGCCGGATAATATCGGTCGCCCTGCAGGTCCGAGGGGGAAGGAAGGGCACGCGCCAAGCCGCGCACCGGAAAGATTTTCTGGATTTTTGTCCAAATCATGGTATATATAAAAGTTTTTCGGATTGAACCCACGTTTTCTCGAATGCCAGATTCATGTGGAGGTGTGTATCGATGAAGGTCATGATACTGGGCAGTACGGGCATGCTTGGAAGCGACTGCAAGAAGGTGCTCTCGGCTGGACACGAAGTGGTCGCACCCGGCAGGAAGGAGTTGGATATCGTCAGTTGGGATCAGGTGATCGAGAACCTCCAGAAGGCTGCTCCTGATGCTGTGATCAATTGCGCCGCTTTCACGGACGTGGACGCCTGCGAGACCCAGGCCTTTGCAGTTCGGAAGATCAACGTGGAAGGCCCGCGAAACCTGGCACAGGGATCCGCCAGGTTCGGTTTCAAATTCCTCCATATTTCCAGTGATTATGTGTTTGACGGGAACAAGATGCTGCCCCAGCCCTATTTCGAGGATGACCCCATGAGACCCCTCTCCGCCTATGGTGTAAGCAAGATGGAGAGCGAAAAGGCGGTGCGGGAGAACTCTCCCAATTATGTGATCTTGAGGACCGGATGGCTTTACGGGGCGAGTAAGCCCAATTTCGTGGATGCCATCGTGAGGCAGGCGAGAAAGAAGAAGACCATCAAGGTGGCCGACAACCAGTACGGCTCCCCCACCTGGACATACCGGGTGGCGCTCCAAATCAAACGCCTGCTGGAAGAAGACGGCCGGGGCACCTACCATTGCACGTCCGAGGGATTCTGCAGCAGATTTGAATATGCGCAATTCATTATTGACAAATTGAACCTCAAGGGAAAACTGGAGCCCTGCAAAATGGCGGATTTCCCCGAGCGCGCCAAGAGACCCGCCAACAGCATACTGGAAAACCGGCTCCTCAAAAAGCAGCGAATCAGCATCATGCGCGATTGGAAGGAGGACCTGTCCCTCTTTCTGGAACAGCATCGGGCTCAAATCCTGAAACGCGCAAAATAGAGGGGCCGTTCCCGCTGGTGGTGCGGGGGGAGGAGAGATCCCTTGAAAGTCCTGCTGGCCATATTGGGGATTGCTTACGCCCTGTGCCCGTACGATCTGATTCCGGATTTCCTCGTGGGTCCGGGTTGGGTGGATGACCTGCTCCTGTTAGGCGGTCTGGCGTGGTACCTCTTTTACAGGGGAAGGGGACCTTACACCCGTCCTCAGCGCCCCTTCGGCAGGGCACAGGCCGGGTCCGGGGAGAGGGGCGGGGAATCACAAGGGGCCGCCTCCGAGCCGGAGGATGACCCCTACACGATCCTGGGCGTGAAGCGCAATGCCTCCCCCAACGAGATCAGAAAGGCCTATCTACAGCTGGCGGCCAAATACCATCCGGACAAGGTGGCCCACCTGGGGGATGAGTTCCGCGTGCTGGCTGAGAGGAAATTCAAAGAGATTCAGGCGGCTTATCGCACTCTTGGCGGCGGTTGAATGAAACAGGTGGAGTGGAGAATCGGTGGTAGCGGCCGCGCCCCGGGTCACAGTGATCTTCCGAGCACCGCCGCCTCATAGATGGCGTCTTTTGCATTTCGGGGTTCCCGGCAGTCCCCTATCCGGTGGACAGTGTAACCCAGGGCGCGGATCTCATCATACAGTGTATCGTCCGGCCGGGTCCCGGTGGCCATCACCACGCGGTGGGCGGAGAGAAACCTCTCTTCGCCTTCTTCACTGACCACGATGACGCCGCTCTGGGTGATGAGTTTCGGTTTACACTGCGTCATCATGCGGACGGAATGTTTCTCGAGAGACTTCATGAGGACTTTCCGCGTGACCGTTTCGATGCCGATACCGATGCGCGGCCGCATTTCCACGAGGGTGACGGAAGCCCCGCCTTCGGCCAGGTGATGGGCCACTTCACAACCCGTGGGCCCGCCGCCGATCACTACGACCGACCTCCCTTCCACTCCCTCGCCGTTGAGCGCCTCGGGCACGGAAACCACCAGCCTGCTCTCAAGCCCCTCCAGATCCGGAAATACGGGAATCGAGCCCGCCGCCAGGATCACCACGTCCGGATCCATATCCACGACCGTGGATGCACGGACCTCGCGGTTCAGGTGGCAATGGACCCCGTGCTTATTGACCTGCCGCTTTAGGTATTCGATGAGGTTTCGGAATTCCCGCTTGTAGCTCGTCATGGCGCCCAAGAGCAATTGCCCCCCAAGCTCTCCGGTCTTTTCGAAAAGATGGACCTCGTGGCCCCGCCAGGCGGCCACCCAGGCCACGTCCATACCGGCCGGCCCCCCGCCTATCACCATCACTTTCTTTTTTTCCGCCGCCGGGCGGTATGCCATTTCGTGTTCTCTTCCCAGGGCCGGGTTTACGAGGCATTCCACGCGGCCTTTTCGGAAAATGGATTCCATGCACGTGTTACAGGCAAGGCAGGTGCGGATTTCTTCGAGACGTCCCTCTCTGGCCTTGACCGGCATTTCGGGATCGGCCAGGAGTCCCCTTCCCACGCAGACGAGGTCGGCCAGGCCGTCTCGGATGATGTGGTCGGCCACGAGCGGATGATTTATTCTTCCCACGGCCATCACCGGAATGTCCAGGGCCCTTTTCACTTCACCGGCCGAGTCCGCCAGACAGGCCTTTTTCATGAACATGGGCTGCGAAATCCACTCCGGGGTCGCATCGTTTCCGGCCGATACCTGAACGACATCGATTCCGGCCTCCACCAGGATTCGGAGGATCTCGATGCTCTCCTCCACCGTGAGTCCGCCGGGCACGAATTCCTGAGCGCTGATCTTGAAGGAAATGGGATATTCGGGACCCAAACGTCCCCGGATCTCTTCCACGATTTCACGGGCGAACCGGGTCCTGCCGGATATATCTCCTCCGTAGCCGTCTTCGCGTATATTTGAAAACGCCGACAGGAATTGATTGATCAGGTATCCGTGAGCCCCATGGATTTCTATGAGTTCGAAGCCTGCGGCGGCCGCCCTCTCGGCGGCGTCTCCGAATTTCTTGATCAGGTCGCGGATACCCTCTTCCGTGAGGGGTTCCACCTCCCCCCTTATCGAGGGGCATGGAAGAGGGGAGGGAGCAAGGGGCTTTCGGCCGATGACCCTGGCCGAGGTCTGTCGCCCGCCATGATGGATCTGAACCGCAGGCACCGCGCCCTCGGCCTTCATGGCGCGGGCGATACGTGAGAGGCCTTCCATGAACCGATCATGGTAGATCCTCGCCTGGTGGGCCGAAACCACACCCTCCGGAGAGACCGCACAGGCTTCCACTATGACCATGCCGGGGCCACCCGCGGCCCTTCGACGATAATGCTCCACTGTCTTTTCCGTGATGGTACCGTCATCCTCGATCAGAAAAGATGCCAGAGCAGGCATTACGATTCGGTTGGTCAGGAGGACGTTGCGGATCTCGAAAGGAGAGAAAAGCGGTGTGTTCTTCATGAGTTACCTCGACGAAGTTGCGGTCTCCCGAGCCTGAAGGTCATTAGGGGACCGAATATATGAAAGGAGATCGGTTTGTCAAATGGAAACTTCGTCTGAATCCTCGCCCCGGGTCGGGAAGGTGCCCGACGGGAGGAAAGACGCGCGAACCTGACGGCGCACTTTCCAGCGAAATGCGTTGACCCCAAAAAGGAGCTTCTGATATTTTCTGTCAGGAAAAACGGGTGGGCCAAAGGGAGGTTATGCCATGACCGTATACCTCGTTCAGCACGGAAGACCGGTTGCCAAGGAAGTGGATCCGGATCGGCCCCTGTCACCTGAAGGGGTTGCGGAGGTTGAAAAAACGGCCCCATTCCTACACGGGTCAGGCGTTCGACCGGAGCGGAGAAATAGTGGCCCTGGGGATGCGTTCGGTGGTGGCTGGAACCCTGGCCACCTGTATGACGGGTGCGGTTGTAGGGATTCTCTATTGAATCTCGCAACATACGGCACAGCCGCGGGGCCCCCGGCGAATCCGGCAAAGGGCGGGATTATCCCGCCCCGTTGTTTCGGGAGTGAGAGCGTATGGAGAAGGGTGAGATAAAGAAGCCTCTTGATCTGTCTACCAGGAACCCCGAGCCGGTACCCATCGACGCCATCGACCTGAACCCAGGGGGGTGTTGTATGAGTTACGGCTTCGACCTCGAGCCCCTGAAGGAGTCCCTGCGTCTTCATGGTCTTTTGAACACTCCGCTGGTTCGTGAGAAGCGTGGGAGAGGTTTCGGGGTGGTCTCGGGATATCGCCGGGTGCTGGCCCTCAAGGCCCTGGGGTCCCCCGAAATCCCCTGCAGGATTTTGGCGGAGCGCGAAATGGACGACCTCCAGGCATTACTTCTGAACCTACACGAAAACCTCGCGGCACGAAGATTCAATGAAGTGGAAAAGGCCATGGTCATTGCAAGGCTGAGCATGCACCTGGCCCCCCGGGAGATCCTAAAGACCTACATGCCGCTATTGGGTCTCCATTCCCGTCCATCCGTCCTCGAGATCTACCGTGGCATCGAAAATGACCTTGACTCTACCATGAAACAGGCCCTGGTGAGGGGGAGTCTTTCCGTTCAGGCGGCAGGGATGCTCCTGGAACTGGAAAAGGGCGATCGAAAGGCCCTTTTCGAGTGGTTGATAAAATTCAAGTTTAACATGAATCAAATGATTCAAGCTGTTGATTTAATAATTGATATATCCTCAATTGAAGGAGTGAGGATCGCGCGATTGCTCAAGGAGGATGAATTCTCGGCGCTAGCGGAGGAGGGCCAGGGGAACCGTCCTCAACAGGCAAGGCATGCACTCAGTTTCCTTCGGGCCAAGCGCTTTCCCCGGCTTACGCGAATGGAGCAGGGCTTCCGGAAACGCGTCTCGGGGCTGAACCTGCCTCCCAAGGTGCGCATCCAGCACCCCCCAGGCTTTGAGTCGACCGAATACCGGATGGAGATCGTTTTTGAAAACGGTTCAGAACTTGCTGACATGATAAGGTTTTTGTCCTCTGTTTCGGGTCTTGAGAGGATCTGCGAAGAGGGCGAGGGAGGGGGGCGGTGACACTTCGTGTGGACGAAATCCTGGTGGCAAGGGATGCGCTACGGCATCCTGAGACCCAGCGCATCCTCGAATGTCTCAAAGGGACGCCTCATAGGGTGGCGGACATTGAAGAGCCCTTTCGCGGGTCCTATGACCCGGGAGAAAAAAGGCTGCTGCGCCTGGAGTTTCATCGCGGCGCATTTCTGAAGCCCTGTCCGGGGACGCGAAACTACATATGTTGCGGCTACCAGGTGCTGACCCCTGCGGCCAACTGTCCCCTGGGGTGTACCTATTGCATCCTCCAGGCCTATTTCAACCGGCCCGGGCTGCGCATCTTTGTCAACTTTCGTGAGGCCCTGGACGGTGTCCTGGCCGTGATTGATAACGAGCCCGATCGTGTTTTTCGGGTGGGGACGGGGGAATTCACGGACAGCCTGGCCCTGGACGCCCTGACAGGGTGGAATCGACGGCTCATGGCCGCCTTTTCCAGGCGGTCCAATGCCGTGATCGAGTTCAAGACCAAGACCTCCGCCGTTCGGGCCATGCTGGAGTCTCCTCACCGCCGGAGGATCATCATGAGCTGGTCTCTAAACAGCCCGTCCATGGCGGCCTGGGAGGAACGGGGGGCGGCCCCGCTCCGGGCCAGGCTTGAGGCTGCGCGCGCCTGCCAGGAGGCGGGCTTTGTTCTAGGCTTTCATTTCGACCCGCTGGTGATGCACCCGGGCTGGCGCGAAGATTACATGCGTACCCTAGATCTACTGGATGCGTACGTCGAGCCCGGGAGCATCATCTGGGTGAGCCTTGGGACTTTCCGATTCATGCCCGCCCTGAAGGAGGTGATTCGCAGGCGGCATCCGCGCTCCCGCGTGCTTCACGGCGAATTCGTTCGCGGACTGGACGGAAAGATGCGTTATATCAGACCGTTGCGGGTGGAAATGCTTCGGTTCATGTCGGAGAAACTGAAAGCCTGGGATCGCGACCTGGGGGTCTATCTCTGCATGGAATCGGACGTGGTCTGGCAGGAGGCCATGGGATGGACGCCACGGACTTCCGAGGGGTTGTCGCGGTACCTGGACGCCCGGGTGCGGAAATTTTTTGGGTAGCGCAGACACCGGGATATGTGCTAGAAAATCGATCAGTGCGCCCCGTGTGCCCAGGGCTCGAGGGGCGCCCAAATCGTTCCGGGAGGACATCATGGCTTTGAAAGAGCAGATCGAAGACGCCTTGAATAAGGTGCGGCCGTCTCTTCAGGCGGACGGCGGAGACGTTCAATTGGTGGATGTGGACGAGGAAGGCATCGTTAGGGTGAAACTGACGGGTGCCTGTGGTGGATGCCCCATGTCCCAGATGACGCTAAAAATGGGGATCGAAAAGATCCTGAAACAGAATGTCCCCGAAGTAAAGAGTGTGGAGTCCGTGTAGCAGTCCTGCGCGGACCGTAACGGCCCGGTGCGGGCCAGTTCGGGGAAGCCCGAGTGCCCTTGCAGAGGTTTTTGCAGAGCGTGTAACCGATGTAATTCCAACTAGATATACAAACGGAAGGAGGCGTTATGGAGATCAAAAAGATCGGTGTCGTTGGGGCCGGCACCATGGGAAACGGAATCGCCCAGGTGTGCGCCCAGATTGGATGCGAGGTAGTCTTGCGTGATATCGAAGATGCCTTCGTGGAGAGGGGTATCAAGAATATCGACCGGTTTCTCTCCAGGAGCGTGGAAAAAGGCAAGATGGAGGCCTCTGAAAAAGAAGCGGTTCTGGCCCGTATCAAGGGGACCACGAACATGGCCGACCTTGCCGACGTGGATTTCGTGATCGAAGCGGTGCTTGAGGTGATGGATCTTAAGAAAAAGGTCTTTCAAGAGTTGGACGAGATCTGCCGCCCGGGCGTGGTCCTTGCGTCCAACACTTCCTCCATGTCGCTCACTGAAATCGCCGCAGCCACAAAGAGGCCCGAGAAGGTATGCGGCATGCATTTTTTCAACCCGGTTCCCCTGATGCGACTCGTCGAGGTCATCCGGGGACATTTCACGGATGACGAGACCGTGGCCGCAACCACGGAACTTGCCAAGAAGATGGGCAAGGTGACGGTGGAAATCAAGAAAGACTCGCCCGGGTTCATCGTGAACCGGATCATGATTCCCCACATGATCGAGGCCATCAAGATCGTTGAGGAGGGAATCGCCACCATCGAAGACGTAGATATAGCCGTGAAGGCCGGTCTGAACTATCCCATGGGGCCGTTCGAACTGATGGACCTCACAGGCATCGACATCTGCTTCAACGTGGCGGAGTATTTTTACCAGGAACTCAACAAGGAATCCAAGTGGGTAACGCCCACGCTGTTCAAGACCATGATCCGGGCGGGAAAATTGGGCCGAAAGACAGGAGCAGGCTGGTACGAGTACGGAAAGAAATAGACGGCTTGCCGGTAGAGGGGCCACACGCGATACCACGGCGCCCAAGAAAGAAGGCAGTTCGCGGGAACTGCCTTCTTTTTTTTGCTTATTTTTTGGTCGCGTCAGGGTCGCCCGGCGAACTCCACGGCGGTTACTTGTTCTTGTGACGCATCTTCTTTCTCAGCTTCCGGTATTTGTGTTTTCTGATTTTCTTGCGCCGCTTCTTGACCACGCTACCCATGCAGATGGACCTCCGTTCGAGTAATCCGCTCTCTTTATCACGAGATTACACCCCATGTCAAGCCCTGTGTCCGGGGCCGGGGTCTGCAGGGCGGAATCGCTGGGGCGTGAAGAAGGAGGAGAGCATGGTATATCGGCCGTCATATGTAAGTTTACATAATATATATTATCAGACGTTTTGGGTGTGGCCTGCGGTGTCGTTCTTGCGGCAGGACTTGCGGCTGTAAAGGTTTCGATCCGCCTCGGCAACCAGGTCCTCAGCGCTCATCCCTTTTTGGAATGTGGCAAAGCCCGTACTGGCGCTCATGCCTGATTCCTTATGAAAGGTGCCTTCGATCCGTCGGGCGATCTCCGCGGCCACCTGGAGGTCGGCGTCGATCAGGATAACCGCGAATTCGTCCCCCCCGTAACGGTACCCTGAATCCACCCCCTCGCGGATGGAGGCATTGATGATGGTTCCCAGTTTCTGGAGCAGTTCATCGCCCGCCAGATGTCCGTGGGTGTCGTTGTAGATCTTGAAGTCATCCAGGTCCAGAAGGATCAGGGCAAGACCGTGGTGCTGACGCGTGGCGCGGGTGATCTCTTCCTTGAGGCGACTATAGAAATGGCGCTGGTTGTAGAGACCGGTCAGGGAATCCGTTATGGATAGCCTGGCCAGTTCGCGGCGGATGTCCCGTTCAGAGGCGGCCCTGCGGATCTTGGCTTCGAGTTCCTCAACACCGAAAGGCTTGTTGATGAAGTCGGTGGCCCCGGCATTGATGACATCGATGTATCGGTACCCTTTGGAGTAACCCGTCATGGCGATCACGGTGAGTTCAGGGTGGGCCTTCTTGGCCTGCTCGATCAGTTCCATACCGTCCATGCCGGGCATCTTCATGTCCGTGAGGAGGAACGTGTACTCTTTCGCCTCGAGTTCCTTCAGGGCTTCTTCGCCGCTTGCCCGGGACTGGACTCTGAAGCCCAGGAATCGCAGCATCTCGGCGAGCGGTTCCCTCACCGCTTCCTCATCGTCCACCACCAGGATCAGTTCGTTTCCGTACGCGAGTTCTTCTCCGCTCATTGTTCCAATGCCGTTTATGCGGTTTTCCGTGATGAGAAACTAGGCGGCCTGTTCGCAGGATGCAACGCCCCTCAAGGAGTTGACGAAAGCGGCCGTGATACGCACGTTCACCACCCGTCCGATCCACTCCGGCGGACCATCGAAGTTGACGATCTTGTTGGTTCCCGTCCGGCCGGAAAGTTGCCCTCCCTTTTTGCTGAAACCCTCCACGAGCACTTCCGTCACACGGTCTTTAAGGGCCTCGTTCTTTTTCAGCGTGATGGAGCGCTGGAGCTCTTGAAGGCGCCTCAGGCGCCGGTCTTTTTCGCTCTCATCCACCTTGCCCTCAAGTTTCTCGGCCAATGTACCGCTTCTGTCGGAATATTTAAAGGAAAAAAGGGAATCAAATTGCACCCTTTCCATCAGGTCCAGCGTGAGCAGGAAGTCTTCTCGGGTCTCTCCGGGGAAACCCACCATGACGTCGCTGGTGACTGCCACATCGGGTCGCACCCTACGCAGTTTTTCCACCAGCCGCATGTACTGGTCCCTGGTATAATCACGCTTCATGGCGGCAAGGATGCGGTCCGATCCCGCCTGGAACGGCAGGTGGATATGAGGGCAAAGGATCTTGAGACGCCCAAAGCATTCAATGAGCCTGTCGGAGAGATCCTTGGGATGGGAGGTTGTGAAACGCAGGCGGAGGAGGCCATCCAGACGATCCATTTCCTCCAGGAGGCCGGTGAAGTCCTTTACCCCCCCCTCCCCCTTCCACCGATAGGAGTTGACGTTTTGACCCAGGAGCGTGATTTCCCGGACACCCTGGCTCACCAGGCGGCCTGCTTCCGCCAGGATATCACCGGGGGGCCGGGACACCTCTCTCCCCCGGACATAGGGCACGATACAGTAAGCGCAGAAATTGTTGCACCCCTGCATGATGGAGATACACCCGGTTACGCGCCCTTTGAAGTAGTCCGTCGTGAAAGACGGCGCGGGAGGCAGGGTCTCCAGGGAGATGGCGAGGGTCCGCTCCCGGTTTTTCATCACTGCAGAGACCGCTTCGGCGATTCGGCCGGTCTCCCTGGGTCCTAGGACCATGTCCACCTGAGGGAAGCGGTCAAGCAGCAGATGTCCCTTTTTCTGGGCAAGGCACCCCACGACTCCCAGGACGATATGGGGCCGTCTCTTTTTGATGCGGCTGTAGCGGCCCAGGGCGCTCATGGCCTTTTGCTCGGCCTTGGCCCTAACCATGCATGTGTTTATAAGGATCACTGAGGCCTCGTTCGGATCGCGCGTGGGGGCGTAGCCCATCCGCACCAGGGCCTGTGCCAGGAAGTCTGAGTCATACTCGTTCATCTGGCAGCCCATGGTGTGAATATAAAAGGTGTTCATTTTCATGAGATCCGAATCCCCGGACCCTGGCTGTGCGCATGCTGCGTGCGTCCACGGCTCAACCGGCGGGCTCGATCGGCACACCTTCCTCTTCGGCCAGGTGGCGGAAAAGCGCAAGGAGTATTTTTTCACACCCCGGGGCCATGAGCACCTCGATCACGGCCTCCTCGGGGTCAACGGTCCTCACCACGCCTGCGCCGTCATATGAAGACACCGTAATGCTGAGATAAGCGATGTCCCGGGGTCTTATCCGGAAGAGCCTTCTAACGGTCGTCGCCATGATTGTTGTACGTGGTGCCGCCCCACATGAGCTTGGTCCGGAGCAGATCGAAATAGCTGTGTTCGACGGGTTTCACCAGGGTGATTCGGTCCCGGGACAGGTAAATGGTCACCGTGTCGCCGTAATGAAAGTCGAACCCCACCTGACCGTCGAATGTCAACATCACGGCTTCCTCGCTTTGCTTTCCAAGTGTCACGCCGACCGTGGACGTATGGGGTATGATTATGGGCCGGTTGGTAAGCGTGAACGGACAGATCGGGGTGAGGATCACGTTTTCCATGGTGGGGTAAAGGATCGGCCCTCCCGCAGACAGGTTGTAGGCCGTGGAACCGGTGGGCGTGGCGATGATGAGGCCATCCGCCCGAAAAGTCGTCAAAAAATCGCCGTTGATGCTCACGTCCAGGTCGATGATGCGCGCCAGGGTCCCTTTATTGATCACCACATCGTTGAGGACCTGGAAATGACAGGTCTCCGTCCCATCCCGGCTCACTGCAACTTCCAGCATGATACGGTCTTCAGATTCCAGGCCTCCCTCAATCATCCTCTCCACCGTGTCGTACAGGCGATCGAGCGGAACCATGGTCAGAAAACCGAGGCCTCCCAGATTAACGCCGAGGATGGGAACGCCGTATCGCCCGACGCTCCGCGCCGCCCCCAGCAGGGTGCCGTCTCCACCCAGCACCACCACACCCTGCACCGTGGGGGGAATACCGGACATCTCTTCAAGGCATCCTTCCACGGTGTCGGCACCTTTCATTTCCTCCACAAAAACCTCCATGCCCCGTGCGGTGAGCCATGAGGCCAGTTTCCGCGCCTCCTCCCGGGCCGCTGTGTACTGGTGTTTGTGGATGATGCCCAATGACTTCATGTTTGTTTTGGATGTGATCGGCACGGGGCGCATGACAGCAGGTCGTTCGCCCCGGCCTGCAACGCCGTGACTAGCGCGTCACTCTGCCGATAACATACCACTCCTCCTTGCGGTCCGAGGCCGTATCCACCAGCAGATGGGTGATGGGCAACCCTGGATAGAGATTCTTGAGTTCCTCCAGGTCCACGGCCTCGAACTTTTTCCTGTTGTTCTCATACGCCTGCTCCGTGAGGGCGTTGGACTCGTAGTTTTCCTTGGTACGCCTGGAAATGCGCCTCAAAGAGACTTCCTTGGGACACTGGGTCTGCTGAATCACCAGTTCCATCCCATGGCCCGCGGCCACGGCTGCGGCCCGCCTGCGGAGTGCCTGGGTGATGAATGTGGCATCCAGGATGACGCCCTGCCCCCGGGCGGCAAGTTCGTCCGCCATGCGGAACATCTCGTCATACACAAGGGTACGCTTGTTCATGTCCGAGGCCACCTTCTCATCGAAGATGTCCTCGTTTTTCAGGACCTCCAGCCGGATGATATCCGTGCGCAGCATTCGGAATCCCTTCAGGGCGGCCACCACCTCGGTGGTCTCCGTCTTGTAGGAGGCAGGAAGTCCGCAGGCGATGAGTACTGTTTCAGATTTCAAGTTATACTTCATGTATTCTATAAAAGGCTCTTTCATTACTATATAACTCCCATCTTTAGAATCTCCGGCCTCATGGCCCTGGCGACGCGGGGCGAAAGAAAAGCCCCCCTCTGCTGAGGGCCGGTTGTAGATCCCGCTGCGCGGACCTTGAACGCGGCGCAGTCTTCGGGAAAACCAATCTGTCTTACGTCTCCTCGATGTATTCCAGGGCCAGGCGAAAATAGCGAGATGCGGTCCGGGCCGCCTCATCCTTTACCGGGGCCGAGATTTGCCGGTCATCCAGTTGGAAACTGTTCACTTTTCCTCGAACGAAGGCCCGGTACACCTTGTAGAACCGGAGCAGATTCTCCACTTCTCCTTCATGCGCCTCGTCCCTGTAGCACTCCCAGAGGCTCGCCGCATGGTCGTTGCCTCCGCGGTATTCCAGGTCCATCATGAGGAATGCAATATCCGCAAGTGTATCACTGTACCGAAAACGGTCGTTGAATTCAATGCAGTCGAACACGGACACGGGATCCGAAAGGCAGATATGCTCCATGTGAAGGTCCCCGTGACAGTCCCGGATGCGCCCTTCCCGGATCCGCTGGAGAAAAAGGGCCTCGTTCCCCTCATAAAAGCGATTCGTCCACTCACGAATCGCGACAAATGCCTTTTCATCGATGGTCTTGCCCACGAATCGCTCCACCTGTTCGAAATTTTCATCCGTATTCACGCGGAATGCCTCGGGTTTGCCGAAGACTTCTATCTGCGCGCCGCCGGCCGCTGTGCGGTGGAACCGGGCGAGCACGCGGGCGACTCGGTCCAGGTCGGCCCTGGAAAGGAGACCCTCTTCAAAGATACGCTTCATGAGAAGCGATTCTGGAATCCGCTTCATTCGCACCGCGTAATCCACGGTCTCGTCCGCCGGGAAATCCCCCAGCACATGTCGCCCCGCCCGCATCCCCACCTGTACCACCCCGAGGTAGAGATCCTGCGAGAGTCTTCGGTTGAGTTCCACTTCGCGGCGACAATAATAGGCCCTTTTTTCCAGCGTGGAAAAATCAAGGAAACCGAAATTCACCGGCTTCTTGATCTTGTATACATATTCATCAGCCACGAGTACCATGGATATGTGTGTGTGCACCACGGACACGGTACGCGTGGGATCGGGTAGCGACGCGGGGTCGAGGAGGTCTTCGAGCATTGCATTCATGATTTACCCTTCCTTCGTTCCGAGACCTTTGAAAAGCGTCCCTCTTTGCCTGATTTTACATCTTCGCCAGCGCTGTTTGGGCCATGGGCCTCCTCCCGCCCGGAGGGGATTTGTCGCTCCGGTCCGATTTCGGCCCACAATCGTTGGAGGCTCGCCGGGAAACCCGCGCCGCCACTTGAACCGTCCAGGACCCGGCCTGGTGCGATATTCATTCACTCCCCTCACGGTCTTCATCCCGACCCGGAGCCCTGCCCTCTTTGTGCAGGCCTAAGCCCCCCTCCCCCTGGCTCACGGCGAGGACGAAGGCCCATCAAAACGGAATTGCTCCGTCACGTACCGCGGAATCTTCACGCTTCCCATGATTGGAGGATTTTGATGACAGTCCGACCCCCCCGTCACGATCAGGCCCTCTTGCCGGGCAAAAGCCAGGTATGCCGTTCTGGTTGCACGATCGTGCCTCGAGTGCCAGCATTCAACGCCGTCGATGTGAGGCAGGATGATTTCTCGAATGATATCAAATTGCTCTTCGATGGAAGACGTAAAGCTGATCAGGGATGTGCCGTTGGGATCGTTGGGGTGGGCAAGGACCAATTTACCTCCCGCACCTCGTATCAGTTCCGAGGCCTCCTTGATGCTCAGGGGCATTTTGGGCACATCACACCGGACCAGGTATTGGTCAAAGGCCTCCTGCCTGCTCGACACGATCTTTTTCTTTACCAGATAGGACGCAATGTGGGGCCTGCCGAAGGCACCGTCCACGGTTTCTTCTATAGCCGCAAGATCCTTGCCCGTGAACAGCGGAAGGCCTCGGGCTTGGAACTCCCTGTTGATGTTTTCGAGAATCTTCTGTGCCCGGGCTTTTCGGTACTCGCGCAAGGCACGCAGTTTCTCCCTGAGGGGGCCGTTTTCCGGATCAAATCCGTAGCCCAGGGCATCCAGGGAAGCGGGTTTGCCCTTGCGGTACCGGGGATGGCCCACGGAAACATTCAACTCCACGCCGGTCAGATAGTGGATACCATAATCGAGTGCCAGCCGGCGGGCGGACTCCTGGCAATCAATGGAGTCATGGTCGGTTATGGAGATGTATGCCAAGCCCCTGTTGCGACATTCACGGATCACATCGGGAAGCGGCCATCTGCCGTCCGAGCAGGTTTTGGTGTGGATATGAAGATCGATTGACATTGGGTTGGGCTCCTCGTTTCCGTTTCGGTCCCGTGACGGACGCGCCTTAGTATATTCGCGAAGTCCCTACGGTCAACACCTAATCCTTG
Organism: Deltaproteobacteria bacterium; assembly: GCA_019307945.1. Taxonomy (GTDB): domain Bacteria; phylum Desulfobacterota; class DSM-4660; order Desulfatiglandales; family Desulfatiglandaceae; genus B17-G16. Next base: position 16,048 of record JAFDIS010000078.1, read on the forward strand.
CCGCCCAGTGTGAGCCATGCGCCGGGAAGGAGCAGTGAGGAAGAGAGGCCGTTTAGGCCCTTCTGTTGACATTTCAGGCGATTTCACTTAAGGGGTAGGGAATTTATTACCGGGAGATACTCTGATGGAAAAAGAAATCCTGCGAGCCGCTCGGTTTCTGGAGGAACGAATGGATGCGCCTCCTCTTATAGGCATGGTGACCGGCACCGGGCTGGGAGACCTGGTCGAGGCCATGGAAGAAGCCTTTCGCGTGCCTTATGAGGAAATTCCCCATTTTCCCCGGTCCACCACGGAGGGTCATCGGGGAAATTTCGTGGGAGGTATCCTCGCCGGACGGCCCATTGTGGCCCTCCAGGGCAGGTTCCATCTCTACGAGGGCTACACACCGCAGGATGTGATCTTGCCCGTCCGGGTGATGGCGAAATTGGGTATTCAATACCTCCTCATTTCGAGCGCCGCGGGCGGACTCAACCCCCTCTTTTTCAAGGGGGACCTCATGGTGGTTACTGACCACATCAATCTGACGGGGGCCAACCCCCTGGTGGGACCCAACCTGGATGCATTCGGTCCCCGTTTCCCGGACATGAGCACCGTCTACCCGGCCGATCTCGTGCGCCTCGTGCGCAGGGAGGCCCTGAACCAGGGCATTCATCTGCGCGAGGGCGTTTATGCCGGAGTCCTGGGCCCGAGCCTGGAGACGCCCGCAGAGACACGGTTCCTTCGGTTGATCGGGGCCGATGCGGTGGGCATGTCCACGGTCCAGGAGGCCATTGCGGCCGTCCATTGCGGACTCAGGGTGATCGCCGTGGTTGCGATCACCAACGTGAATCTGCCCGATTGCATGGGACAGACCACGCTGGAAGAGGTGATAGAGGCGGCCGAACGCGCGGGTCCCGTCCTAGCCGCTCTGTGGCAAGGCGTGGTAGCGGCCTTGCCCTCTTGAGATGATCA
>JAFDIS010000079.1 GCA_019307945.1 Deltaproteobacteria bacterium
GTATGGCATCGAAGACCTGGCCCCCGTTCATGTCGGGCATGATCAGGTCCAAGATCACCAGGTCGATTTCGTCCCCGTGGGTTTCCACCATTCGGATGGCCTCTTTTCCGGAGGATGCGGAAAGCACGCGATAACCGAGGGTCCGGAGCATGCCAGCGCCCACCTCGAGCACCACTTCCTCGTCATCCACGATGAGGACGGTCTCCTCCCCGCGCATGATACCTTCCTTGAAGGGAAACTTGTCCTTCACCTCCGCCTCGGCTGCAGAAAGATGGATGGTGAATGTGCTGCCTTGTCCTTTTTCGCTGTAAAGGTTTATGAATCCCCCGTGATTCTTTACGATACCATAGGCGGAAGCGAGTCCGAGCCCGGTCCCCCTGCCCAGTCCCCTGGTGGTGAAAAAAGGGTCGAAGATCCTCGGCAAAGTGGCCGCGTCCATGCCCTCGCCGGTGTCCGTGATGGAAATCTTTACATAGCGCCCCGGCGCCACCTGATGTCCCAGGGCAAGCTGGGCGGAGAGCTGAACATTTTCGGTCTGCACGTAGAGGTCGCCCCCACCGGGCATGGCTTGCCAGGCGTTGACGAAGATGTTCAGGAGCACCTGTTCCATCTGGGTCCGGTCAACCGCCACGGGCCAGATCTCTTCTTGGTATTTTTCATGGATGCGGATTTCCTTGCGGGTCCTGGCGAAAAGTCCGCAAGTCTCTGAAACGAGCCGGTTGGGATCCGTGGGGCGGACCTCGTATTTTCCCCCTCTTGCAAAGCCCAGGAGCTGTTGTGTGAGTTCGGCGCCTCGTTTGACCTGCGCCTGGATGTCCCGGAGGCGACTCTGGTGGGGATGCTCCCGATCGAGTTCCATCATGAGGAGCGAGGTATTGCCCTGGATCCCCATGAGAAGGTTGTTGAAGTCGTGGGCGATCCCGCCAGCCAGGGTCCCGATGGCCTCCAGGCGCTGGGCCTGCTGGAGTTGGGTCTCCAGCTTTTTCTGTTCCGTGACATCCCGGATGAAATTGAGCGTTGCCGGTTTGCCCTCCCACTCGGTCAAGACGGCGCTGATCTGAACGGTGCGCACCTCGTCGGGACTTCGCAGGACCCGAAAAGCATAATTCTGCGGCGTGGGTTCGCCGGCCAGGCGTTTCCGGTGGTTCTCGATGACCATGTCTCGGTCGTCGGGGTGTATGTACCTCGGAAAAGGCGTGTTTTCAATGTCCTCAAGAGGGAGCCCCAGCAGCTCTGCTGTCTTTGGATTGGGGAACTTGAGGAGGCCGTCCTGTGCGATGAATATCACATCGTTGGCGTTTTCCACGATGATCCGGTATTTTTCCTCGGAGTCCCGGAGGGCTGCCTCGGCCTTCTCGCGCTCGCTGATGTCGGTCAGCACGGACAGTATGCAGGGTTCGCCGTCCACCTCGGTGACTTCGACCGTCCATTCACAGGGAAAGCGCTCACCGCCTTTCCTGCAAAACATCACCTCGAAATTACGGAGGCGTCCGGTTCGCTCGGTGATCTTCATGGCCCTTTCCCGGTCATCGGGATCGGCCCACAGGCCGATGTCCATGGAGGTCCTGCCGATTACTTCCTCCCTCGGCCAGCCCACCTGGTCGAGAAAGGCCTGGTTCACCTCGATGTATCTGCCGTCTTTCAAGGTACTGAGGGTGATGCCGTGCGGGTTTGCGTGGAAGAGTTTGTGTAACCTTTCGCGGCTCCTGTTGACCTCGTCCTGGGCCTTTTTCCGTTCAGTGATGACTTCGGCGAACATGACCAGGCCGCCCACCCGTCCGTCCGCATCGTGCCACGGGTGAAGTTCCCTCCGGACCCAGTCCAGAGATCCGTCGGCCCTCGGAAAGGGTTCTTCTTCTTTCCGTATCACCTCCCCTGAGAAACAGCGTCGGTGTTCTTCCTTCCAGTGGGCCGGGGTTTCAGGGAATACATCGTAATGGCAGCGGCCCACCAGGTCTTCGTCCGGAAGGTTGTAGTCGATGATCCATCGTCTGCTGTAGGCAAGATACCGCATCCGGGTGTCGCAGAGCGCCACCGCAGCAGGCGTGTACCGGATGAACAGGCGAAGCAGTTCTTTGCTGTCCATGGAGCCCGGGGGCCCCTGGTTTTTCTTTTCCTTCGGCACGGGGCTTACCTCCTTATGATTCGGACGGCCCTTTCACGCCTTGAATTCATCTTGTTCTCGTTTCTTCAACTACCACCAAGGAATCTGGAAATCAATATTAGCGTGACAAGTACCTGATCCACGCCTGTTGAGGAACATGAAAACCGGATTTTTTCATGTGAATGAGGCAGGCAGCCGAATCGTCCTTTCCGGCGGTTGCCGACGCCCTTTTGTCGCTACATCATTATTGTCGGCAATCGATACGTCGTGCTCAACTGTAAACCTTGTTACACCGACAGGTTGCTCGGGGGGCACACTGTTTGTGGAGGAGCCCCCGGTGCGCCTCCACGCCACTGAATCATGAATGATTGACCGAGTCTTCCGGAACGTGGTATTGATGGGGACACAAAGGTTCTCCCCGTAGAGGTTTTCAACTCCTTGCCGGAGGATGAGATGAAACCCCGGAAGTGGATCCTGCTACCCGGCCTCCTGGGCCTGCTTCTGCCCTGGGCCTGCGAAGATTCCCCGGTAAACATGAAGGCTCAGGCGCCGGCCGCCCCCGCAGCCGCCGTCTCCGAAGAGGCTCCTGCCGTGGAGACCCCTGAACAGGATGAGGGACCCGCCGGGGTGCGGGACATGGGAAGGCCCTGTGACCGGCACACGTACCTGGTGCCGGCCGGTGAAGAGACGGAACTCGCGTTCAGTTTTGTCATGGGGGCCCGGGATCCCGGGGAGTTGTCTTTTGATGTGAACAAGAGCGATGTTGCCCAAGACGGGCTGGAATTTTCCGTGGCCGGGGTGGAAGTGGTTCCCTTCGATCATCCCGCCTGGAGGATTGACGCCACGACGGTCCTCGCGGTGCCCCGGCCGTTCACCCAAGTCTCCCCGCGGGGCTTCACCGTGTTCTGGGACACTGGGGGCACTGGGCTGGTGATGGTCCACGGCAAGGGCCTGGTGGGTACGGGCCTCATGAAACGAGAGGAGGTCCTGGCACGAATCACGGGCGGTGAGGGAACGCTGGAAGTGAAGGTCCCGGGAAGCACCGAGACCGTGAGGTTCCCCGTGGAACTGGAGTCCTCCGAGGCCACCTCTTATTTCGCTCGGGTGACCGTGTCCGCCATCATGCCGGACCGGAACGATTTTCATTACGGCCCCGGCAGACCACGGCATGTCTCCTTTCGCGGAAATCCCACCGGAAATTTCAGGCTCACCATCTCCCGCATGAGCGACACGTCGGAGTTTCAAATCATAGGGCCCGATATCCGGCCCGAATGCTACGGAGTGGAGTAATCGGAGACCCCCCTCACGCCGCCCGCCTGATTTGTCCGTATCCCGAGGAGGGCTACTCCTCGTAGATTTTCTCGAATACGGGAGTCTTGCGCGTCTCTTTGGGAAGGTCCTCCGGGCCCACGAGGCGGATTTCCGGCCTGATCTTGATCGCATCATGAAGCGCCTGCGCGATACGCGAGGACAGACCGGGCAGGTCCGCCTCGGAAACATGGGCGCCGTGCGCGATTTTCAGCTTCAGGGGAGGCACGACCCTGGGGGGCGGAGATTCGAGTACGATCCGCAGCTCGCCGGTCACGTCCGGGACAAAGCCCGCCACCACATCCCGGATGGCGGCCGGGTATACGTTGACACCCTTGACGATCAGCATGTCGTCGGCCCGACCCACGAGCTTGGCACGCTTGCCTCGGAAACCGCATCCCGGACACTCCTTGGTCGTGATACGGACAATATCCCCATAGGCGTACTTGACCGCAGGACAGGCCTCACGTTGCAGGTTGGTGTGCACCATCTCGCCGACGGCGCCGTCGGAGTCCGAGTCCACCGGTTCTTTGGTAACCGGGTCCACCAGGTCGTCGTAGCTGGTACAAAGGTCGGGGGCTATGGCGTGAAGGCCGTGGTACTCGTCCGAATCGCAGGAAATGCCCGGCGCGTTTCCGCAAGGTGCCCAGTAGTCGTACGAGCGGCAGCCGTAAGCCGATTCTATCTTTTTCTTGATGCCGGGCAGGGCGATGCCGATCTCTCCGGTGGTTAGTATTCCTTTGAGCCCGAAATCGCCCACTTCCTTGCCCGTCACCAGGGGAGCCTTGATGATGAGGTATTCGGCCAGCGACGGCGTACAGGCGATGTAGGTGGGCCTGGTAAGCCCGATGAATTTCAGGAACAGCTCGGTGCCGGCCCGGGCGTCGATATCAATGGGCAGCGCCCCGAGTCTTCGTAGACCCCAGAGCGTCATGGTGGTGGCATAAATGCCCAGGGCGAAAAAAAAGGCCACCCGGTCGCCCTTGCCGACACCGGCCAGTGCCATGCGGGCCGCGATCCTGGGCGCCAGGAACTCCATGTCCTTCTTGGTGAAGGTGTAACTGAAGGTAGGCATGCCCGTGGTGCCCGAGGTGGTTCCCGTCAGGTAGATGTCTTCCACGGGAGCGCACAGGTGAAGGCCGAAGGGGTGCCCGTATTTTTCGAGAGACAGCTCCGCGCTGCGCCTCTCATCGTCCTTGACCATGAAAACTGGAAGTTTTCGCAGGTCTTCCAGTGTCCGGATGTCCTCGGGCTTGGCCCCCGCATCATCGAACTTTTGCCGGTAGAACTCCGAATGCTCGTAGCAATACTTGAGCTGCGCCGGGAGTTTCGATTCCTGGTGTCTTCGGATCTCCTCCGGGTCCATACGGTTCAATGCCGGGTCCGCATAAAATGAGCGTGTCATGGGATGATCTCCATCCTTGTCAAAGCGCATCACGGCCCCGGATGAGACCTTCCTCCGGGGGTATCTCGTCCCTGGAGTCCGCCATCGAATCAACGAACGATACGTCATGAGATATGGAGGTTCGCCCCCGGGAACCGGATGCGATTGCTGTTTTTCCCCCGCTTTTTTCTACAGACCCAGCTCCTTGGCAATAATCATTCTCTGGATCTCGGAGGTGCCTTCGGTCACCGTGTAGAGCCTTCCGTCCCTCCAGAATCTCTGGATCGGATATTCCATCATATAGCCGTAACCCCCGTGGATCTGCATGCACAGCCCCAGGATTTTCTGCAGTATCTCGGCCGTGAAGAGTTTGACCATGGCCGCTTCCTTGCGCACGTTCTTGCCCTGGTCGTACAGGTGTGCCACCCGGTAGGTGTAAGTGCGCATGACATCCACCTGGGTGGCGATTTCGGCCAGCTTGAAGCGCGTGTTCTGGAATTTAACGATGGGTTTTCCGAACTGCACGCGCTCCTTGGCGTAGCGGACGGTAAGATCGTAGGCGGCCTGGGCCGTCCCCGTGCAGCGAGCCCCGTAAGTGATGCGGCCTGATACGAGTGTGTCGGCGAGCTGGCCGAAACCTCCCCCCTCCTTCCCTCCTATCATGTTTCGGGCAGGGACCCTGCAATCCTCGAAGACCAGCTCCCCCGTCTCGGCCGAACGGTTTCCCAACTTGTCCAGCTTGCGCGACACGCTGAAGCCCGGGGTGCCCCGTTCCACCACGAAGAGATTGATGCCCTCGCCCCGCTTGGTCGGATCGGTGTAAGCGGCCACCACCACGTAATCGCAGATGGGACCGTTCGTTATGAACATCTTGGTCCCGTTGATCACGTAGTGGTCTTCGTCCCGGACGGCGCGGGTGCGGATGGAGGCCGCGTCAGACCCCACGTCCGGTTCCGTGAGGCCGAAGGCCCCGATTTTTTCGCCGCGGATGGCGGGGATCAGGAATTTCTCCTTCAATTCGTCTGATCCGAAGTGGTAGAGGGGCTGCGTGGCCAGCCCGCTCTGGGCCATGAGGGCCGCTGCAATGCCGGGACAGACACGGTTGATTTCCTCCACCATGATGCATTCGGTGACCTTGTCTCCGCCGCCGCCTCCCAGTTCGATTGGATAGCGGGGGCACAAGAAACCCTGCTCTCCCATCTTCCTGAAAAGCTGCTTGGGGAAGATGCCGGTCTCCTCCGCCTCATCTACCAGGGGAGCGATTTCCTTTTCGGCGAAATCCCGGATTGCGTCCCTGAAGATACGATTTTCTTCCGTGAGTTCAAAGTCCATTTTGCACTGGCACCTCCGTCGTGGCATGGGCGCAAGGCCCTCTTTTTCATTCGCCCTTGAAACGAGGCTTTCGTTTTTCAAAAAAGGCCTTCATACCCTCTTCCTTGTCCCTGCCCGTGAAGAGGAGGGATTCGGCCAGGATCTCGTAAGCCAAGCCCGCGCTGAGACCCACCTCCTGGGTCATGTTTATCGACCGCTTGGCCCACTTGAGGGCCAGGGGGCTGTTGCGGGCCATGCGCCGGGCCGTTTCGCGGACCGCCCCTTCCAACGCTTCGGGGGGATGCACGCTGTTGACGAGCCCGATCCTGTGGGCCTCGCCCGCGTCGATCATGTCGCCGGTAAGGATCATCTCCTTGGCCTTCCCGTAGCCCACGAGTCGTGCCAGGCGCTGGGTCCCGCCGCTTCCGGGCATCACGCCGATGAACATCTCCGGCGCGCCGAAACGGGAGCGGTCGCTCGCCATACGGATGTCGCAGGCCAGGGCCAGTTCAAGGCCCCCGCCGAGGCACAGGCCGTCGATCATGGCGATTACGGGCTTAGGTGATTGTTCGAAGCGCGTGTAGAACCGCTGACCCAGGGTGGAAGAAAACGCCTCCATGCCGAGGGCGTCCAACCGCGACAGTTCGTTGAGGTCCGAGCCCGACACGAAGGCCTTGCCGCCCGCCCCCGAAAGGATCAGGACCCTGATCACGGGGTCGGATTCCGCGTCCTCCAGGGCCTGGGCCATTTCGAGCCTCGTGGCCCGGTTCAGGGCATTGCGCTTGTCCGGGCGGTTCACGGTGATTCGCGCCACGTCGTCTTGTTTCTCGTAGAAAATGTTTTCAAATGCCATTGTGTTTGGTCCTTCTGCTCCTTTTGGTCCATCTGGTCGTTTTGGTCTATCCGGTCGCCCGGGGGATGAAGCCTGTTCGTCGGCCGTGGCTGGTTCCCCGCCTGCCGGGGGAATGCGGAACTGAGCCCTCATGCATTGGGCAACCGGTGACCCGGACTCGTTTTCATTCAGACAGGGTCCTTCAGAGGGAAATCTCCTTTCCTTCCAGTAGGCGTTTGTATTCGAGGTACATCCGCTCCGGGTCCAGGCGTCTGAGAGTGTCGAGTTCCAAGGGCGTGGGAGACGGTAGGGGACCAACATCGTCGGCCACCTTCAGGTCCCACTGGACCTGGCCGCGGATCTCCTCCACGTCCGTCCCCTCGTGAAATCCCGAAAGGATCATCTCTCCAGCCTCGTTGAATCGAAAGAGCCCCAGGGTGGTGACCACGGCATAGGGCCCGGTGCGGGGCCTGAGGCCTGCCCGGTAGCGTTCACCGCCTCCGTCCAGGTACCCGGGCGTGGTGATGAAGTCCACCCGCTCCGGGAACCTTCGACGGTCGTGTTCCAGGATTATCACCGTACGCGGTGAAAGGCTCCCGAAATCGCAGGCGCCTCCACTACCCCCGAAGCGCAATGTGGGGGATACATAGGGGCCGATGCAGGTGGTGTTGATGTTCCCGAATCGGTCCACTGAAGCGGCCGAAAGAAGGGCCATTCGACACCTGCCGCCGTGAAGCACCATCCCCAGGGTGTCCAGCGACTCCCCCAGGAACGCGGCACAGGACTGGACAACCGGGTCCGCCGTGAACAGCGGGATCCGGCCGGGCATATCCTGGAGCACGATGCCGCCCTCGTAGCAGATGACGGCGCCCGGGGCGTGGGTGGCGCGGGCCAGGAGGGAGACGATGATGGGCCATTGGGTGCCCACCATCAGGACCGCGTGGTCCTCCACCAGATGGGAGGCGGCCACGATCATCCTTTCCACGGGGGTGGGTGTCCGCTTGTCCGGGCTAGGCATCTCGGGCCTCCTCGAAATGACGGCTGAAGGTGCCGTATGGCACGGGGTCCGCATCGCGTGGGTCAGGTCGGAGGGCCTCGAGTCTCGTCCGCGACATGAGCCCCAGATAAGCTTCACGGTCCGGGACGCCGTAGACCCATTTGTCCATGAATTCCCTGAAACCTTCCTGGTCCCTGGTCCTGCGTTCGTAGTGGGCGAAATAGAGCCAATCCATGTCATAGTATCCCGCAACGGGTGAGGGATGCGCCCCCCACGGGACCTCAACAACCGCATCGACCCGAAACCCGGGGATCATTGTGCGGTTGGGATCCCTCGAGATGACGTCGGGGTCCACGATCTCCTCTGCACACACGACGATCCGCTCGCAGCTCAGCATACCGTAACGGCTCTCTCCCAGCATGCCCCAGGACTGCGCGTTCCCGAACGGGTCGGCCCGCTGTACCTGGATGATGCCCACGTCATGCCTGATCGGAGGCACCAGGCAGACGCGTTCCCCGGTAAAGGGAGAGATCTCGAACCGCAGTCGGTTCTTGGCCCCGTCCGGGGAGTTCTCACTGTCGAACCCGCTTCCCATGACCGTCTTGGAGGCCACGTAGGGCAGGTCCATGGCCCCTGCGAAGTAGGCCAGGTTGAGGGTCAGGATTGAGTACTCTTCCAGTTCGATGGGACGTGGGATCCCCCGGGTCACGGCCCTTACGAATGCGTGGGCCGTGGCCGGCAGAGGATTCCAGCAGAACGTGGTGATCAGGTGACTGACGGCCCCTGCGCCGATAAACTGGTCGGCCAGGATCATCCCCGCGCATATGGAGAGCACCAGCTCTTTCTTGCCCTGCCGGAGGATTTCGTGGGCCGCCGCAAAAGGCTGCTGCTGGATGAAGCCCCCCAGGTGCAGGGTGTCCCCGTCGCGCACGAACCGGTCCACGGCCTCCGGGAGGGTCATCACCTTATTGCGCACGGTCATGATATACCCTAGCCCAATTCGTTGCTGAAGATGGCCACGGCACTGATCTGGGGCGGCCCCCCGAAGGTGTGGGCGAGACCCAGGCGGGCATCGGGGATCTGCCGTTCGGGCAGGTCCGCCTTGCCCTGGAGCTGCTTGTAGACCTCATAGGTCATCCGAAGGCCGCTTGCACCTATGGGATGTCCGAAACACTTGAGCCCGCCGTCTATGTTAACGGGCAGTCCCCCCTGCCGGGTGAAAAACCCCGAGTCCACGTCTTCCCTTGCGCGGCCCCGTGGGCTGAAACCGAAGTCCTCGTAGATGAGGAGTTCCGTGATGGAGAAGCAGTCGTGGACCTCCGCCAGGTCCAGTTCCTCGCGGGGGTTCTTGATGCCCGCCATTTCGTAAGCCTTGTGCGAGGAGGTGACCAGGGCCTCGAAGCTGGCCCAGCCGAAGTCCGGGCGGAAGTGGGGAAGACTTGCGTCCGCCGAGATCCCGAATCCCTTCAGATAGATGGGATCCTTCCTGAAATCCTTGGCCCTCTTCGCCGTGGTAATGATGGCGCAGGCGGCCCCGTCGCTGTTGCCGCAGCAGTCGAAGAGACCCAGAGGCCATGCGATGATGGGTGCCTTCATAACCTGTTCGATGGTGATTCGGTTATGAAAGTGGGCCTTGGGGCAAAGGCTGCCGTTGTCGTGATTCTTGACTTCGATCTTGGCCAGGGTTTCCTTGCCCTCCTCTTCGCTCAGTCCGTACTGGGTGAAATACCGCTGGGCGATCAGGGCGAAAGATCCTGGGGAGGTGCGACGCGCCTCGTAGACAGGGTGCATGCCCCTGCCGGTTCCCAGGCCGGGGTAGCCCGTGTCCTTGAGTTTTTCCACGCCGATGGCCAGGACCATGTCGAACGCCCCGCTGGCAACGGCCATGCACGCCTCGAGCAGGGCGATGTGCCCGGACGTGCACCAGTTTTCGTTTCGGATTACGGGGATGTTTCGCAATTTGAGGGAATCTGCGGCAATCGTGCCGCCCACGCCGATGATCGGGGACATGACCGTGGAAAGATAACACGCCTCGATCAGGTCCTTTTCGATTCCTGCGTCCTCGAAGGCCTCCCACGCCGCCTCCACGGCCAGATCCTCGGTACCTTTGTCCCACCGCTCTCCGAACTGCGTGCACCCCATGCCGATGATGGCGACTTCGTCTTTTATGCTACCCATTATACTTCACCTCCCCCGATGCGCAGCGGTCTGCATTTCCAGAAATAATTGTGCATGCCGGCTCCTTCGTAGATTCGCCTGAAAGTGAGACCCACGGGGGTTCCCACCCGGATCTCTGAGGGCACGCAATCGGTCATCATGCCGTAGAACCTCACCTTTTCCGTGCCGAACTCCGCCACGGTCTGGACCACCACCGGATCGTCGCTGCGGCCGGCCAGGTTGTCCCTGGTAAAGGTGAAGACCTCCCCCTCCATCTCGGCGATGCGTACTTCGTCGAACCGATCCTTCGCGTTACAGGTGTAACAGACTCGCTGGACGGGAAAGGCGAGGGTGCCGCAGTCGCGGCACTTGCTCCCGTGGCATCTTAGAATGCTGTTCCTGTCTCTCCAGGTCACGGTGGCCGAAGGTATGAGCCTGAAGGGCTCGCCCGGCACCGTCTCCACGATCCCCTTGTAGCTGAGGAACCTGGCGTATGATGGAAGCATAATCTTCTGTTCCAGGAAGTCCTCCAGGGTACGGCGCGGTGTCCGTTCACGGACCTTTTCCCCGGCACGGAAGAGAAGTGCGTCCGTTCCATCCCCGTAAGCGGCAAGGAGCAGGAGGTCACCGGGAGCGGCCGTATCCAGAGCGGCTGCGAGCATGAGCAGCGGGTGGGCCGCCCCGCAATGCCCTACCCGGGAAATGAGGGGATCGGAGACCTGGGTCTCGGGGTTGAAACCCAGCCGCTTTACCACCCGTTTGTGGGTACGCAGGTCGGGTGCGGGCAGGATTAGCCTGGCAACGCGGTCCGCAGTGAGATCCATCCGTTTCAAAAGGCCTTCGACGGCCTCGGCCACATGTTTCATAAAACCCTCGCCCAGGATGAACCTGCTCTCCCAGGTCCTCACGAAGGCGTCCTCAGGATTCCGCCATACATCCATCATTTCATGGGACACCTGGAAGGCCCCTTCGAACCGGGCTGCTCCGGCTTCAGGGCCCACCAGCAGGGCGGCGGCACCGTCCCCGAAGGCCTGCTCCTGGTCCGAGCGGGGGTAGCCCAGCCTGCAGTCGGCGGCGGTCACCAGGACGGTTTGCATGGAACCCGCCCCCACGGCATCGAGGGCCGCCTTCAACGCGCCGGTTCCGGACCGGAGGGAGTGGGCGAAATCCAGCGTAGCGATCTCCCTCCTCAGGTCGAGGGCTGCTCCCAGCAGGGCGGCGTTCATCTTTTCCTTGTATACGGGGCTCGTGGTTGCGAAAAAAAGCCCCTCCACCTTCCCTTTGTCCATGTCCCCTAGGGCGTTTCGCCCGGCCTCCACGGCCATGGTGACGGCATCCTCGTCGTTATTGGCTACTGTCCGCTCGCCGCCCAGGGAGCCCCTGCCCCAACTCTCGGCGATGAGCCCCCGGTCCAGCCGGAAGGCGGGAAGATAGCCTCCGAACCGCTCGATTCCCACTGATGTCATAAAATGTTCCTCCTTGAAGTGTGCCTTGTCTGCCAGGCTGTCGCAAAATACTGCGTTTGTCTATGTCAAAGCTAAAATTCGAATCAATATACTTATTTAGCTAAACGGTACTTTTCTCTTCATTTTGCTCTGTTTGAACCTCCCTTGCCGTGTTTTTCAACATCCTGTGGCGTACTTCGGCCGGAGGGCGTCTCTCACCGCCCGCCGGGCCCCCCGGCGTCCCGGTACTCACCGAAAACTTCTCGCAAAACGCCGCAGATTTCGCCCAGTGTGGCATAGGCCTTGACCGCGTCCAGAAAGCGGGGCATGAGATTTTCCCCGCCCACCGCCGCATCCCTCACGGACGCCAGGACCGTGTCCACCTTCCCCTGGTCCCGCTCCCTTCGAAGGGTCCGGAGCCGCTCCACCTGCTCCCGGGCATGCCTGGGATCGGGCTTGAAAAGGGATACATCCAGTTCTTCATCCACCTGGTAGGCGTTCAGGCCCACGATGATGCGTTTCTTTTCTTCCACCTCGCGCTGGTGGGCATAGGCGCGCTTTTCGATCTCCCGCTGGACAAAGCCCTTTTCGATGGCGGCCACGGCGCCGCCCATGTCATCGATCTTGTCGATGAGCTCCCGGATCTCCCGGACCATACGCCTCGTGAGGCTCTCCACGTAATAGGAGCCTCCCAGGGGATCAACGGTCTCCGTGACACCCGCCTCGTGAAGAAGGATCTGCTGTGTCCTGAGGCTCAGGCGGACCGATTTTTCCGTGGGCAGCGCCAGGCCCTCGTCATAAGAGCAGGCGGCCAGGGACTGCGCCCCGCCCAGCACTGCGGCCAGGGCCTGGTAGGCCACCCGGACCAGATTGTTCTCAGGCTGCTGGGCCGTTAGGCTCACGCCGGATGTCTGAGTGTGAAAGCGGAGCATCCAGGACTTGGGGTTTTCGGCCTTGAAGCGGTTACGCAGGATGTCCGCCCAGACCCGCCTTGCGGCTCGGTACTTGGCCACCTCTTCGAAGATCCGGTTGTGGGTGTTGAAGATCCAACTTATGCGGGGCGCGAAATCGTCCACCCGGAGCCCGGCCTTGAGCCCCGCCTCTATGTATGCGATGGCGTTGGAGAAACTGAAGGCGATCTCCTGCACCGCACTGCAACCGGCCTCCCGCATGTGATAGCCGGCCACGTTGATGGTGTTCCACATGGGCACGTGATCCTTGCAAAAGGCGAAGATGTCCGTGACCAGCCGGAGGCTGGGCTTGGGTGGGAATATATAGGTCCCCCGCACCGTGTATTCCTTAAGCACGTCGTTCTGGATCGTGCCGCGAAGTTGCCGGGACGCGATCCCCTGTTTTTCGGCCACGGCGATGTACATGGCCAGAAGTATGGCTGCGGGCGCATTGATGGTCATGGAAGTGGAAAGTTTGTCCAGGGGAATATCCCTGAAAATCACCTCCATGTCCTGGAGGGAGTCCACCGGTACGCCCACCTTGCCCACTTCCCCTTCGCTCATCGGGTGGTCGGAGTCATAGCCGATCTGCGTGGGCAGATCAAAGGCCACTGAAAGACCGGTCTGACCCTGCTCCAGGAGATAGCGGTAACGCCGGTTGGTTTCTTCGGCGGTGCCGAAACCCGCATACTGGCGCATGGTCCATGGCCTGCCCAGGTACATGTTGGGATGAATTCCCCGCACAAAAGGGTACTGGCCGGGGAAGCCCACCTCTGAGAGGTAATCGGAATCTTCCAGGGCCTCCGGGCCGTAAAGTACCTCGATGGGTTCCCCCCAGTCCGTGGTCGTGGCCCGGGCCGGCCGCTTCTTCAGCAGGCTTTGGGCCCATCTTTCTTTTTCCCGCTTGATCTTTTCCAGGTTGTCCATGACAATCCTCAAGGGTTTCATCGTTAGGAGCTTCGCTCCTCGTGTGGTGAGCTCCGAAAATCAGATTGCCTCACATCCCGCCGGGAGACGGGAGATAAGGCGGATTCTTGAGTTCAATACGCCGGTCCTGCCAGAGGCTTCCCACCAGGTGGTCCTTGCCCCGTCGGATGTGCCGCCTGATTAGCCGGGTGGCCCTTTTTTCGTCGCGTGCTTTCAGGGCCTCGAAGATGAGCCGGTGTTCTTGGGCCGCCTCATTGAGCCGTTGGTCCCGCATGTACTCGGGCCTGTATTTGAGGTATATCCGCTCGAAGATGTGGCCGCAGAATGTATGGATGACCCGGTTTCCGGCGCATTCGATGATCTTGAGATGGAAGTTCGTGTCGTTGATCATCAGGAAGCGTCGGTGCTGGGGCGCGGAGAGGGCCTTGCCGTGCTCTTTCATGGCCGATTCGATACCCCGAAGCTTTTCCTCGTCCAGGTTGCGGACGATTTCCGGCACGAGGAAGGTCTCCAGCGCCTCACGGGCGGTGATCAGCTCCGTGGCCTCCACCGGGTCCGCCTCGCCCACGTAATAGCCCTTGTTCCGTTCCGAATAGACGATTTCCAGGAGCTGGAGCCGGTTGAGGGCCTGGATCACGGGAGTGATGCTCATGCCGAGTTTCTTGGCCAGTTCCTGGTAGAGGAGCTTCTGCCCCGGCACCAGTTCGTGCCGGTACATCATTTCCTTGATCTTGCGGAAGGCCACGTCCACAGGGGACTCACCGCTTTTCGATTGTCTGCCCAAGAATTTTCAAGCCTCCGTTTCAGCCCCCCTCCAACCGAGCCTCAACGCCCCCGGGATTTCCTGAACTGCACCCTCGGGGTTCCGGGAAAAGGGAGAATCCTGTTGACAACCAGGCCCGTATGGGATAAGCGATTTTACAGAGTAAAATCTAATCAATAAAATAATTAAATTTTCAATTATATGTCAAGAAAATAGTTCGCGCCGGCTTCGGCCCCGGGGGTTCGCGACTCCCCGGTGCGGGAGGTGCTAAGAGCATGAATCGGCACACAAGGGGGCCCCAGTGCTTTCTACGCCTTCCGGCGGACAGGGGAGAGGGCGGGGACAACCCCTCGTGCCTCATGATTCTCCCCGGGCGAGATCAGGGGAACCTTCAAGAAAAGTGCGTGGTGGATCCCCACGAGGTGGGCCCGCCCGGATGCGGCGTCAGGCCCATGAGAAAGGAGAGAGTCGAATGAAGCGGACATGGTTTACGGAAGAGCATGGGATTTTCCAGGATAGTCTCAGGCGCTTCGTTGAAAAGGAGATCGTCCCGCATATCGATGAGTGGGAAGAAAAGCGGGAGGTCCCGCGGGAGCTGTGGCGCAGCCTGGGAGCCCAGGGCTTTCTTTGCCCCTGTCTGCCCCCGGAGTACGGGGGCTCGGGCGTGGACTGGAGTTACTCGGTGATCGTCCAGGAGGAACTGGGTCGCTCCACCATGACCGGAATTTCCACAGGCGTGAGGGTACACGCGGATATCGTGGCGCCCTACATCGAGGAGAACGGGACTGCGGAGCAGAAAGAGGAGATCTTGCCGGGGTGCACCACGGGGGAGATCATCCTTGCCATCGGGATGACGGAGCCAGGATGCGGGTCTGACCTTGCATCCCTGAGGACCACCGCGCTGAAGGACGGGGACGACTACGTGATCAACGGCAGCAAGACCTTTATTTCCAACGGGATCTCCTGCGACTGGGTGGTCCTGGCTGTGCGGACGGATCCCGATGCGGTTCCGGCCTACAAGGGTGTGAGCCTGGTCCTGGTACCTGCCGACGCACCCGGGTTTATCAAAGGGCAAAAACTCCGGAAGATGGGAATGCACTCCCAGGACACGGCGGAGCTGATTTTCGAGGATTGCCGTATCCCCAGGCGTTATCTCCTGGGAAAGGAAGGGGAGGGGTTCAAGATCCTCATGAAAAACCTCCAGCAGGAACGCCTGGTCATCTGTATCGGGGCCGTGGTGGCGGCGGAAAAGATGCTGGAGGTGACCCTGGATTACACGCGGAGCCGAGAGGCCTTTGGAAAGCCTGTTTCCAACTTTCAGCACAACGCCTTCAAACTGGTGGAGATGGCCACGGAGGTGGAACTGGGTCGCACTTTTCTCGAATCCCTCCTGGAAGAGCACCTGGCGGGCGAGGACATCACCCGGCGAGTCTCCATGGGGAAATGGTGGCTCACGGAGATGGCCAACCGCGTGGCCTATCACTGCCTCCAGCTACACGGGGGCTATGGGTACATGGAGGAGTACCTCATCTGTCGCATGTTCCGGGACGTGCGCGTTCAGACCATCGTGGGCGGCACATCGGAAATCATGAAGCGCATCCTGGCCAAGATGATGAAACTCTGATCAAGGATTCCGGAGGAGACGGATCATGTCCAAGTACTTCGAGGACTTCACGGTGGGGGAGACCTTTCGGACGCCCGGCAAGACCGTGGAGCGCGGGACCATCGACCTGATGATCGGACTGGCGGGCTTTACCGTGCCGCTGTTCAACGACGCCCTGTACGCCGAGAAGAGCGTGTTCGGGGAGCGGATTGCGCCCGGCAGGCTCACCCTGTTCATCATGGGAGCCCTGGAAGAACAGATGGGAATTTACGATGAAACGGTCATCGCCCTGGTGGGCATCGACAAGGTGCGTTTCAAGGCCCCGTTGCGGGCGGGTGACACGATTCACGTGGAGTTCGAGGTGAAGGACCTCAAACCCTCCCGAAAGCCGGACCGGGGGATCATGGTCCACCGGAGCCGTTGCGTCAACCAGCGCGGCGAGGTGCTGGTGGAGTGCGAGGCGGCCCACTTAATGAAGAGGCGGCCCGTTTGAGCCTTCCATTCTTCCCGGGGAGCACGAAAGGGGTTGCAAAAAAAGGAAATTTCGGTAAAATACAACATTATGGTGACCGAAGAAGGACCATCTCCTCCATGGAGAAGTCATGGTCCTTTTTCATTATATTGGCAAGGGGTTGAACGATATGTATGTACCCTGTGGAAACGGACATGGGCCGGCCACTGTTGAGGGGAGAACGAGAACATGAGCGGAGGAGCGGACAAGAGCAACCACCGGGGCCTGCTGGAAGGCATCAGGGTCCTGGAGTACGGTGTCTTTCACGCGGGCCCGGGGGCCAGTGCCATCCTGGGGGACCTGGGTGCCGAAGTGATCAAGATCGAGGCGGGTATGGGGGATCCGGAGCGGTACTGGGTGCGGGTTGGAAATCTGGATTTCTCCTTGCCCAACGGCGACAATGTGATCTTCCACGCTTCCAACCGGAACAAGCGGGGAATCTATCTGGATATTGAAAAGCCGGAGGGTCGGGCGGTCTTTCACCGCCTCGTGGAGGAATCGGACAACGGCGACAATGTGATCTTCCACGCTTCCAACCGGAACAAGCGGGGAATCTATCTGGATATTGAAAAGCCGGAGGGTCGGGCGGTCTTTCACCGCCTCGTGGAGGAATCGGATGTCTTTTTGACCAACCTGCGAAAGAGCACCAAGAAGAAAATGGGGCTCGATTATGAGACCATCTCACGGATCAATCCGAGGATCATCCACGCGAACGTGTCGGGTTTCGGCCCCGAAGGCCCCATGAGCGACATGGGCGCCTTTGACCCCCTGGGTCTTGCCCGGTCCGGGCTCATGTTCGTGACGGGCAACGACGATCCGGTCATGATGCATGTGGGCATCCTGGACCAGGCCACGGCCATCACGGCGAGCCATGCCGTTCTGGCGGCCCTGCTGGCCAGGGAAAGGGAGGGCAAGGGTCGGGAGGTGCATGTGTCGCTGTACAGCGCGGGGCAGTGGCTCATGTACCCGAACCTCATGCTCAGCAACCTGCTGGGGGTGGATCCCAACGTGCGCAGCGACCGCATGGAGCACTCGCCGCTGCGGAATCTGTTCCGCTGCAAGGACGGAAAGTGGATCATCGGGACCCATCATCCGGAAGACAGATACTGGCCCGCCTTTTGCGAGGCCACCGGACAGGAAGATCTCCTCTCGGACCCCCGTTACGCGGATGAGGAGGCCAGGGCGGCCCACTGTGCTGAATTGGTGGCCCATTTCGACCGGGTTTTCGCCACCAAGACCAGGGACGAGTGGATGGAAATTTTTCTGGCCCGCGGCCTCATGTTCTGTTCCGTGCAGCACGTAAGCGAAATCCGCGACGACCCTCAGGCCCGTGCCAACGGCTATGTTGAGGAACTGGAAGATCCCGTTTTGGGACGCGTCACGGTCCCGGGTTATCCCGCCCGGTTCAGCGCGGCCCGGGTAGGCACCCGGGCCCTGGCCCCCTCCATGGGGCGCGACACTCACGCGGTGCTGGCCGAAATCGGTTATTCGGACGAAGAGATTGAAAATTTGAGGGCCAAGGGTGTCATCCGGTGAGCCTGGAGATGAAACCCATCCATCACTGTCGGACGAGGAGAAAAAGGAATGACGAAAGACGGTTTGCTGGAAGGAAAGAAGATCCTGGTAGTGGACGACGAAGCCGATGTGCTTCAGGTCTTGGAAGAACTGCTGCCCATGTGCCGGCTTTCCAAGGCGGCCAGTTTCGAGCAGGCCAGGGATTTGCTTGAATCGGAGCCCTTTGACCTGGCCGTGCTGGACATCATGGGGGTGGACGGCTACAAGCTCCTGGAGATCGCCAACAGCAAAGGGGTGCCCGCCGTTATGCTTACGGCCCATGCC
>JAFDIS010000080.1 GCA_019307945.1 Deltaproteobacteria bacterium
ATTTCGGGGCGTTCGATACCCCTCCTGTGCGTGGGCGGGGGGTTGCCCTATCAGGGCAAACCGGGAGGGCCGATGCACGAGGGGACGGCAAGGGATTACGCTCGGAGGTCTAGTCGTCTCCGCTCAACCGCTCACTGATGCGGGCGCTTTTTTCCGGATCCATGCTCGCAAGAATCTTTCCGGCGGTCTTCCCTTTCATGTTTGCCAGGATCCGCACCACGGAGTCCAGCTTGAGTTTTCCCATGATAACGGCTGCTTTCCCTGGCTCCATTGCGCTGTAGAGAGCCACCAGGTGGGCCATCTTGCGGTCCTTCAAGGCCTTTTCCTTTTCCGCCAGTCGCTTCGCGTAGGCTGTGAGACGCGCCTGCAATTCATTGAGTTCGGCCATCCGGCTCTCGATTTCGGCACGCAACGGGGCCAGTTCAGCCTCCTTTTTTTTCAGGGCCTCTTCCCTGGCCTTCAGCGCCTTGAGCCGCTTTTCCAGCTCGGCGCTGGTGGTCGAGGCAAGGGGGACTGCACTTTTCTTTTCACCTGCCAGTGCCAAGGCGGGGCCATGATTCTCGAGCCCTCCCCCCCGCACAAAGATCGCGGTGGCAAAGATTTTCGCTCCCAGCAGGATGCCGAAAACCACGAGCACGGCCGGTACGAGACGATTGCCCTTCAGGGAAATTCCCGCCCGTACCTTGTGACCGAGATCTCGTCGAGTCTCTTTTGCTCGAGCAAATTTTCTTCGGTCCGCCATGATTCCCAATCCCTCTCTTCCAGTTTCTTCATGAGGCGGAAGGTCCTCTCCGCCTCAATCAGGGCCCTCTTTTTCTCGGCCGCTACACGCCGGGCCCGACTTACCTTCTCTTCCTGGAGGGCTATCCGTCGCTCCAGCGCGCTCCGGTATTCAATGTGAGTCCTCAGCCTGTCACCCGGCAGGGACGCGCTCATGGCCTTTTGAAAAGAAGTCTCCTCCTCGGCCAGCAGCGCCCGGCTTCGGCGAAGGGCCTCCAGCTCCCTTGCCAGGACCTTGCGGGCACGGGCAAAATCCATTTCGGCCCGGTCCCTCAGATGTGCCCGGTATGACAGTACCGGAGCGAATCGAAACTTAAAGCCCACGTGCCCCCGTCATCCGTTTGTTATCGGAACCGTATCACTGGGCCTGGAACAGGGCCTCGAGCTGCGTCAGGCCGTCTTCCATATGCGAGACCGTATCACGATCCTGGCAAAGGAAAAGGTTCACCCGATCGATCATCTCCACGGCACGATCCGCCCGCTCGTTGTTTCCCTTTTCATAGGCCCCCAGGTTGACCAAGTCCTCGATCTTGGCGTAATCGGCGAGAATTTCCCGGAGCCGGTAGCTCCAGGCCAGGTGCCGCTCTTGTACCACGTCCTGCATGAGACGACTCACACTGGTAAGCACGTCGATTGCAGGGTAATGCCCACGTGAGGCCAGCTTCCGATCCAAGGCGATGTGCCCGTCCACGATGGAACGCACCGCATCGGCGATGGGCTCGTTCATATCGTCCCCTTCCACAAGCACCGTGTAGAGGCCCGTAATGGAACCCCCGGAACCATTGGTGCCTGCTCGCTCCAGGAGGCGCGGCAGGTGGGCGAAGGTGCTGGGCGGATATGCCTTGTTGGTGGGCGGTTCCCCGGCCGCAAGCCCCACCTCCCTGGCCGCCATGGCGAAACGGGTAACCGAGTCCATCATGAGCAGGACATCCAGTCCCTGATCCCTGAAATACTCGGCTACCGCCGTGGCCAAGTAGGCACCGCGGATCCTGATGAGGGGGCTGGTATCCCCGGTGGCGGCAACCACAACGGAGCGCCGGAGGCCGTCTCGGCCGAGTTCCCGCTCGATGAATTCTTTGACCTCCCGTCCCCGCTCCCCTATGAGCCCTATGACGTTCACATCTGCCTTGGTATACCGCGCCATCATGCCCAGCAGCACGCTTTTGCCCACACCCGAGCCTGCCATGATGGCTGTTCTCTGGCCTTTCCCAAGCGTAATAAGTGTGTTGACTGCTCGAACCCCCACGTCCAGAGGCTCCCGTATCCGTGAACGGCTCAAGGGGTTGATGGGCTGCGGATACAGGGGAACCATGATCCGGTTCTTGATTGGGCCACCCCCGTCGATGGGGTTGCCCAGGCCGTCCAGGACCCTGCCCAGCATCTCCCTCCCCACGGGTACGGTGGCATGAAAGGTTTCCGCCACGATGCGCGCCTCGGGCTCCACGCCGTCACATCCGCCCAGAGGCATCATCAGAACGGATCCTTGCCGGAACCCCACGACCTCGGCCGGGACGGCTGACAGGGGGCGGGATCGGTGGATTTCGCACACGCCTCCTACCGGCACGGAGGGGCCCCTCCCTTCGATGACCGTTCCGGCCACCTTCACCACTTTTCCCTCCCGCCTGATCGGCTGGGAGGACTCAACTGTCGTCACATACCGGCTCAGCAGCGGCACCGCAACCCCCATGTATGGTCTCGAATTCCCGCTCCAGCTCCTTCTCGATACGCAAGAGCTGGTCTGCGAGTGAGCCGTTGATCCGACCGAAACCCGTCTCCAGGATGCAACCGCCCCGTTGAATCGCCGGGTCTTGCACCACTTCGTAGCGATCCACCCCGCTCCGCTCGGTGAGTCTAGGCAGGTGGGCCTGCACCACCTCAAGATCCTGAGGGTTGAGAACGACCCTCACCCGGGATTGGTCCCCCAATTGCTCCAGGCAGGCCCGCAGTGTCCGCAGGACGGTATCCGGGTCAGCCTTTACCTCAGCCTGCAGGACCTTTCGTGCAGCCAGCATGGCCAGGGACAGCAATTCCCTTTCCGCTTCCCGGTAGATCTGAGCCTTGAGCCCCGCCAGTTCTTCACAAAGGCGTATCATTTTCCCGATCGTATCTTCCAGTCGTTTCCGGGCAAGGTGCAGGCCGTCCTTGTGCCCCTGCTCAAAGCCCTTTTCGTAGCCTTCCTTTTCGGCGGCGGCCACACGGTCCTGGAGGCTCTGCTCCGAAAGGTCTTCACGGCCCGAAGCCCCGCGATCACCCGCCGGGAGGATGACCTTGCCGGTACCCGTTCGTCCGCAGGAGGGATGTGAATCACAAGGATACTCCTCCGCCTCGAAAGGGGTGACGTGGAGCTCACTTGCCCGATCCACCTTGATGAGGTTAGACAAGTTCCTCTCCTCCCTTGCCGGCGAGGACGATCTTTCCTTCCTCCTCGAGGCGCCTGGCGGTCTTGATGATGCTCTGCTGGGCCGTTTCCACTTCCGTTATCTTGACGGGCCCCATGACCTCCATGTCTTCCTTGAGCATCTCGGCCGCACGCTGGCTCAAGTTGCCCAGGATCTTTTCCTTCAAGGCCTCCGACGCGGTCTTGAGAGCCAGGGTCAGCTCGTCATTGCTGATCTCCTTGAGGAGGGCCCTGATGGACCGATCGTCGAGATTGGCCAGGTCTTCGAAGATAAACATGGACTGACGGATCTGTTCCGCCAATTCCTCTTCGGCCTCTTCAATCCGCTCCAGGATGTTCTGCTCGGTCTTACGGTCCACCTGGTTGAGGATTTCGGCCGCCACCTCCACGCCGCCCATCCGTTTGGGTCCGCTGGTGCCGATCTCAGAGACCTGCGCTGCAAGGGTCTCATGAATCTCGGAGACGATCTCGTCGGGCACGCTGTCCAGCCGTGCGATCCTCATGATCACCTCGTCCTGGATGGCCTCGGGCAGGAGCTTGATGGCCTCGGCGGCCACCGTATTATCAAGATTGGAAAGAATTAGGGCGATGGTTTGGGGGTGCTCCCCCCCGATAAAGTTCACCAAGAGTTCCGGGCTCAACCTTTCCAGTTCCTCGAAATAGTTCTTCCCGGACCCGGACCCCACCTCGCCCAGCAGGGCGCTGGCCTTCTTGTGGTCGAATGCCTTGGAAACGGTCTTACGGAAAAAACGGTCCCCAGTGGTGCCCAGAATGGTGTTGCCCCTGAAGGCCTGCATGAACTCCTCCAGTACAGAGGATACCGTGCGGGGCTCCACCTTCTTGATCCGGTTCATGTGCTCCCCGAGGACGCGGATTTCGTCCTCATCCATGTGACGGAAGACCTTGGCCGTGAATTCCTCCCCCATCACCATGAACAACACGGCCGCCTTACCGGTTCCGGTGAGTTCATCAATCTCTGCCAAATCAACCCTCCTCACGCATCCATCCACGGATCACTTCCACGATCTTTTCGGGATCCGCATTGGTCAGATCCAGGATCTGTTCCTTGTCCAAGATTGCGCCTCCTCCTTCCCGGGGAGGGGCCTCCAGCTCCGGCACTCCCGCCCCGGCCGGCAGGGCCTTGGGAGCGAAGTATTGCCGCGTCTGATTCAGCCAGTTTCTGAAGGGTTTCAGGGCGAAGAAGAAAAACAGGGCCACCAGCACGACATTGAAGAGCGGTTTGCCCGCCTTCTTTGCATAGGCCATCCACCCCGGAGACGCGCTTTCGGAGCCGGAGAGGACCACTTCCTTGTGCAACGCGAAGGGGATGTTCGAAACGGTCACCTGATCCCCCCTCGCCTCGTCAAATCCTATGGCCTTCTTCACGATGTCCTCGAAGTTTTTCATCTCCCTGCGGCTGCGGGGTGAAAACTTTCTGACCTCATTGCCCTGTTCGTCCTTCGTGATTTCATAGGGGCCGTCGATGATGACGGCGGCCGAAAGGCGCTTCACATCGCCCACGGAGCTGACCACTTGCCTGTTCGTGCGATTGACCTCGTAATTGATGACGGCGTTTTCCTTGTTAACACGTTTCGTGGTGGCGAAGGTCTGGCCGGCCTGCGTCTCGAACATGTCGAATTTGAGGTCCGGCGAACCGGCAGGGAGACCCCTTCCGCCCACAGAGGATTCCTTCCGGCGTTGTTCGCTGCGAATCACGACACTGTCGGGGTCAAAGATTTCCTCGGAGACTGTCACCTGGCGGAAATCCACATCTGCGGATACGCGCGCCACCACCTTGTTGGAACCCACCACGGGTTCCAGCATGCTCCGAACACGGTTTTCGAGACTCTGCTCGAGCTTCCTCTTGTATTCAAACTGGGTTGCGCTGAGACCCGCAGGCTCGTCATCGCCGTGCCCGCCCGACAGCAGCCCCCCTTCCATGTCCACCACCGTGATGTTTTCGGGGCTCAGGCCTTCCACGGCGCAGGCCACGAGATTGACGATTCCCTGAAGTTGCCGCTGAGTGAGCCTGCGGCCCGGCTGCAGACGCAGCAAAACCGATGCGCTGGCATGTTTTTCGGGTTCCACGAAGAGGGAATCCTTGGCCGTCACCAGGTGAACCCTCGCGTCCAGCACGGCGCTGAAACGGGTGATTGTCCTGGCCAGTTCTCCCTGGAGCGCCTGCTGGTACTTGAGCTTCTGGACGAATTCCGTGGTGCCGAAAGACATGTTATCGAAGATCTCGAAGCCGACGCTTCGGCCCCTGGGAATCCCCTCGCTGGCCAGTTCCAGACGAAGGTCATAGACGTTTTCATCCGGGACAAGAATGGCATGCCCCCCGTCCTTGAGCTGGTAGGGGATCTTTTTCTCTTTGAGCTTGTCGATGATGAGACCCGCGTCGGAAGTCTCCAGGTTAGAAAAAAGGACCTGGTAATCGGGTCTGTTGGCCCATAGAAAGAGTGCAACGAAGCCGCCCACCACTGCGCATAGGACCACCAGAAAAGAGATCTGTTTCGCAGGGGGAATAGCCTTCAGCACCCCCAACAGGCCCTGTGCGCTGTCTTTTTCCTCTTCAGGCATGGAGAGAACCTCCCTGGGACCGGATGCGCATCACGCGGAAAACAGACCAGTCCCTGTCTACACCTGCATCCTCATGATCTCCTGATAGGCGTCCAGGAGCTTGTTTCGGATCTGCATCAGAAGCTTGAAACGAATGGACGCCTTTTCGGAGGCGATGAGCACATCGTGAATCTCGTAGCTTTCCCCCGCTGCAAAGGCCGCCGTCATACGATCGGCCTCTTTGAGGGATGCGTCCACCCCCCGGGTGAACCGTTTGAGTTCCTCGACGAAGCCCCTGTCCCTGCCTGCAGTGCGCCCCCCCGCTCTGGATTGAGGGGGCCCGGTCATCACTGTTCCCTTGATGGGTTCCACGGGCTTATGCCTCCCTTTCCGTTCACCTTTGATTTTCCCGACAAGCCTACCGGGAAATCTCCAGGGCCTTGAGGGCCATTTCCTTGGCCGTTTTCACCGCCGCTGCATTGGCCTCGTAACTGCGGTTGGCGTTGAGCATGGCTGCCATTTCCTGTACAAGATTCACGTTCGGCAGATAGACGTAGCCTTCCTTGTCCGCGTCGGGGTGGGACGGATCATAGACCTTCTTGAACTCTCCGGAGACAGGGACGATCTCAGTGACCTTGACGCCGTAGATCTCTTCTTCGTCCGGGATGCCATGCATTTCCCGCTGGAGCGTCTCTGCAAAAGGCGTCGTCTCAAAGATCACTGTCTTTCTCCGGTAGGGTCCCCCTTCCGCCGTTCGCGTGGTGTTGGCATTGGCCAGGTTCATGGTAATGACATTGAGTCGGGTCCGCTGGGCCCTCATCCCACCCGACGCGATGTCGATAGTCTTCATCAGATCCATCTCTTTATCTCCTCCGATCGTCTATGACCGTTTTCAGGGCCTCGAACTTCTTGGCCAGGAGTTTTACGGCGGTCTCGTAAAGGATGTTGTTTTGCGCCATCTTGGACATCTCCCGGTCCAGGTCCAGGGTGCCCGGCGGCCCGTCCGTTTCCACCACCTCGGGGGAGGCCCCGGGACCGAAACCAACGGGCTGGGGGCCCGGCAAATGTTTCCTATTGGTCCTGCGCAAGGGAGGCGCGATCTTCCCGGCTGCCCGGGCCAGCTCTTCCTCGAAGTGCAGGACCTTGGGTTTATACCCGGGCGTATCGATGTTGGACAGGTTTGACGCGATCACCGCGTGATTTCTGGCCCTGTAGTCCAGCACCCTGGAGAGCAGGTCCATGGTCCTGCCGAATATCCGCTGCCCGGAGACGGTCTGAGCTCCCATCCTGGTCTTCCTCCTTTTTTTGATCACCCATTGAAACATGCAAAAGGGGTACCATTTTCGACTTCCCTGCCCAAAGGGCATGCGCCCCTATTCCGTTGTCTGCCGTCAGTGGGCGTCGAATAGGGCTATCTCCCGATGGTCCCTTGGAAATTGAGAGGCCGCCCTGTTCCGGGGAGATCGCCCGAATCCCGCCATGCGCACCGGGTCGGCCTCCCCTCGGGGAAAGTGGCCCCCACATCTTTCCACCCCTTGCGTCAATGTTTTGACGATTGCTATTCACCCAGGACGGTTTCCGGAAAAGCCGATCCCATGTCTTTCCTGTATTCGCGGAGCTTGTTTCGGAGGGTCCTCACGCTGATCCCCAGGACCTTGGCCGCATGTGTCCGGTTCCCCCCGTGGTCCTGCAATGCACGGAAGATCATTTTCTTTTCCAGATCCTTAAGAGGAACCACCTCCCCGTGGGCCGGGGAGCGGTAGACCTCGTCGGGCCCAGGCTCCAGGACCGAGGCCAGGTCTCGGGCCCCGACCGTTGAAGATTCCACCAGGAGGACCGTGCGTTCCATGAGGTTTTCCAGCTCCCTGACGTTTCCGGGCCACGGCTGCCGCTTGAGAAAATCCTGGGCGTCCTTTGAAAGTTCTTTGCCGGACTCTCCGTTGAGGGCGGCATGTTTTTCAAGGAAATGTCGGGCCAGGGGCACGATATCCTTCTGCCGGACTCTGAGAGGCGGCAGCTTGAGAGGAACCACGTTGAGCCGGTAAAAAAGGTCCTGCCGGAACGCTCCCTTCCGGGTCTCTTCCTCCAGGTCCCGGTTCGTGGTGGCGATCACCCGCACATCAACCGGCGTGGCATACTGACCGCCCACCCTGTCGATCTCCCGTTCCTGCAGCACTCGAAGCAGTTTGGCCTGCAGCGATAACGGGATCTCACCTATTTCGTCCAGGAGGAGCACCCCTCCGTGGGCCAGTTCGAACTTGCCTCGCTTCCTGGCTACTGCTCCCGTGAAGGCCCCTTTTTCGTGGCCGAACAGCTCGCTTTCCAGCAACGCTTCCGGAAGGGCCGCACAGTTGACGGCGATGAAAGGGCCCTCGCTCCGGTCGCTTTTTCGGTGAATGTAGCGTGCCACGACTTCCTTGCCGGTCCCGCTCTCCCCCTGGATCAGCACCGTGGCGCGACGAGGCGCAATCCGCCGGGCGAGTTGAAAAATGCGCATCATGGCAGGATCTGCGGCGATGGGCTCGGGGGGCGGCCCCACTTTTCGGCTTCCGTGCGGTGCCTTGGCCTGAGGGGCAGGGGGATGTTTAAGGAGACGTTCCACCACCGCCCAGAGCTGCTCTTCCCCCACCTGGGCCGGGAGGTAGTCGGCCGCACCCAGCTTGATTGCGGCCACCGCTTGGATCACGTCGGGCGAGATACTCAGGACAAGCATGGGCAGTTCCGGATGACTTGACCGAACCCTCTCGATCAGCCCGAGCCCACCTGATGCGTTTCCGTCCACCTGGCAGACCCAGAGTCGGGGGGAAATTTCGGCGATCCTGCCCAGGGCGACACCCTCGTCCTTTTCCACCATGATGCGGCATCCCATGGACTGGAGTCGTTTCCAGAGCGCCTCGGGGAGGGGAACGTCGTTCGCGGTCCAGAGGATGTTGTCCTGTGCCATAGCCCCAACTACCCTTCTCGCCTGTCCTTCCAGCCCGAAAGATTCCCCAAAGCCTTTTCGAGCCGGATGGCTCCCAGGGTCATTTGAACCCTTGCCTGGAGTTCTGGAGGACCTTCCTCCGAAATCTCGACCAGAACGGACTCGGCCCGATCGGCCCTGCCCATGGAAATGTAGGCCTTGGCCAGGCGGTATTTCAGATCCCAGTAACCCGCTGCACCGGGCTTGAGTCCCGACTCAAACGCCTCCTCCAGAACAGAGGCGGCCCGGCCATATTTCTTTTCCTTGTAGTACCCGGCGGCGAGGGCCTCCAGGGCCAGGGGAAATCGTTCCTTTCCTTCTTTCCCTTTTTCCCAGAGGGCGATAGCCCGGTTCAAGAACCCCCTGGCCTCCTCGTATCGGCCCAGTCGGTTCAAGATTTTCCCTGTGTAAAAATAGACTTCGGCCTTCTGACCGCCAGACAATAACCTCTTGTGGCGGGCGAGACGCCCGTACAGGGCGAGGGCCTTTTCGTGCATGTCCGTCTCCCGGTAGGTTTCGGCCAACAGGAGCATCATCCTGATCCGCTGTTTCGGATCGGGCGCCCGGGAAAGGTTCTTCTCCAGGATGGAAGCCGCCTTTTCCGGCGTGCCCAGGGCGAGATAGGCCCTGGCCAGTCCCAGGAAACAGGGCCCTCTTTCAGCGGGGACGAGTTCCAGGGGCTCCACGGCACCGAAGTGTGCCACCGCCTCCTCGTAGCGGCCCAGCCTGCTGAGGGAAAGTGCGATTTTCAGGCGGGTGCCCGGGGAGATTTCCGTTCGCAGAAGGTCCCGGTGCCTTTGAAAAAGATCCACCAGGGCCTGGTCCTCCTCGTGCTCGTAATGCCGTGCTATTTCACGGCTTGCAGCCTTTGAGAAAAGAGCTTTGGCAGCGGTTCGGATCTGGGATCCAACCGGGCTCGTGACCAATGGCAACAGGCTCTGCATCGCCTTTCTATATTGTCCTTGGCGGTAGTAGGCGTCTGCGATCTTCAAGACGGCGATCTGGCCGATGGGCTTATCCCGGTTCTCCTCGTAGAGTTTTCGGAACCCGTCCACTTTCGAGGACATCTCGGCCAATCGGAGCCTGGCGACTTTGGCCCCTTCCGATTCCGGGAACTCCGAGGCCACGAATTCAAAGAGCTTTTTCGCCTCCTCTTTGCGCTTCTGCTGAAGGTAGGTATCTCCGATGTGGGAAAGGAGCATGTCATCCGCTTCGGCCCGTATGCCCAGATTCAGGGCCTTGTAATAACAGGTTCTCGCCTCTGCGTAGCGTTTCAGGTAAAGGAGGGTATTGGCCTTCAGATAGAAATAGTACGGGTTTTTCTCTCCGATCCGCGGATCGGCCTTTTCGAGCGCCTCCAGCCTCTTTTCCGCTTCCAGGTACATCCCCTTCTCGTAAAAATAGCGCGCGATGCCCAGCTTGGCTTCCTCTGCGGAAGGTGATTCGGGGTATTCCCTCAGCACCAGCATGAAGTCTTCCGATGCAGTGTCCACGGCCCTGCGCATCATGTGGATCCAGGCCCGTTCGACAAGGGCCCGCGGCGTGTAGGGCCCCTTGGGAAAACGCTCGATTACCACGTTGACGTAACCCAGGGCCGCGTAAATGTCCCCCGCCAGGCGGTTGGCGCGGGCCATGCGGATGTAGGCTTCGGGGACCCTGGCCGATTGCTTGAATCGTGCCGCCGCCTTCTGGTAGCTCGAAACGACCTGGCGCAGGAGTTCTTTCCTCCCCCTTTGGAGGGCGGAAAAATAGAGATCACCTTTCATGAAAAGGAGTTTTTCCACCAGGGGCGAGGAAGGAAAGCGAGCAACGAACCGGTCTATGAGAGACACCGCCCGGTCCACGTCACCCAGATCACGGGCCTTCAAAATTTCACCGTGGAGTTGGACCTCCTCAGCGCTAGCCCCGGCAGGCAAGGCAGGGTTGGGGCGCGCGGGCTTCTTGCTCTTTACTCCCGAAGGATCGTGCCCTCCCGTCGCCGAACCGGTGTCTCCATGGCCCACCCCGATGGGCGTCTTTCGGGCCTGCATGCGTCCTCCGGCTTCGGGCCGGGGGATTCGCTGCCTTACGTAGGGACGGCCGGTACGTACTGCTTTGGACGTCATGGCCGGAGGGGGAACTTCCGATGCTTCAGCCCTGGGAGGAGCAAGAATCGAAAGCTCTGGTTCCCCTGCATCAGGAGGAACCGGTTTCACACCCGCTCTTTCGGGGGCCCGGGCGGGAACCGCGGCCCGAGGCGGACCCTCCTTTCCGAAATCCCGCGGGAGGACCCCGGCATGAAAGTCCTTTTCAAGGTAATCGTAAAAATCCATCACCAGCCGGTTTCCCTCGGAAAGCCAGAAGATCCTTTCCCTGACCCAGCCGCCCCGAACCGCCAGGCTAAGTCCACCAGGATACATCCCCCGGGAAAGGGTGATCCCCGCAAGGAGTCCAACGGGCCCGTACCGGGTCCGGCGTGGGATCCCTTTATTCACGGAGTTGA
This sequence comes from Deltaproteobacteria bacterium, assembly GCA_019307945.1. Lineage (GTDB taxonomy): Bacteria > Desulfobacterota > DSM-4660 > Desulfatiglandales > Desulfatiglandaceae > B17-G16. Next base: position 11,182 of record JAFDIS010000080.1, read on the forward strand.
GGTGTACTCGGATATCTCCCCCCTTGACATGGTCCAGTTTCCAGGACGGCTTCCCGGAAAACGCCATGACGAGTCGCGTGTAGTGAGGCTCGGGACCGAAACGAAGTGCTGCAAGAGTCAGAGAGGAGTCGTTTTTATGAGAAAAAGGCCGGGCCGCCGGGGTCCAGTAGACCTCCATCATGAGGATGCCGTCCTTCCCCAGCCACCGGGACCGCAGTTCCCGCAAGGTGCCGGGGAGAAGCACCACGGACCGGATCCCCGACTTTGATGATTCCCCGCTCTCCAATGCCACGCCTTTGAGGTGTGCCGCCCGTTCGACTGCCTTGGGAGATGCCGAGGCCTCCGGAAAAGCCACCACCAATTTGTCCCGGCCCGCAGGGCTTGCGCTGTAGCGGCGGGTGCCCTCGACCTTGAAGAAGAGCCTGACGTAACCTTCCCCCCACCGGACGAAGAGGTCGACGAGCTTCCCACCATCGGCAAGCGACCGGGCAGGCGGAAAATACGCCCCCAGAAGGAGCAGGACGAGGGTTGAGAGGATTAACGCACGAGGTTTCTTCATGGCGCTATTTCTTGCTTCTCTTCAGAATCTCCTGCAACAGACGGATCATTCGCTCCTGTTGCTTGATGATTTGAAGGTTGGTCTCCACCATGAACCGGCTCGAAACCGACATCTGCCTCAGGTATTCGTTCTCGGCACTGTTGGAGTAGACCCGTGCGCTCCCGTCCCCTTCCTCTCTGAGCGCCCGGTAGAATTCTCTGGTCAGTTTCAGGTAGGTACCCTCGGGGACAAAGGGCCCGGATCCCTGATCCTCCGCCGAAGCCAAGGACAGCAAGAGGGTGAAACAGATCAGGAACGCCCCGGTGCACGTCACGTGAATCAGAACGCCGAAATCTCTTTTCATGGCAAGGGCTCCTCCTATGGTCGGGGGCATGGGGGGGCGGGGGCGAGGCCCCGCCTCTCTTCGCTTGAATAAGCACAAGGCATGCCAGGGAAATCCCACGACCTGCCCGGGGCCTCAAAAAGACGCCTAATATGTTCTTTTCATTCATTTAATGAAATAAAAAGGGTCCATGGCGGCATATTGTGTTTCTGCGTCGGGCAGGATCAATCTTTGTCATTTTTTTGACGCTTGCCAGGGGTTGGGCAACGAAGACGGTCCCGGGGTCAATCAAAGGTCTGCCGGCCTAAGTGCCCCCCCGGGGAATTCACGGGCCACGGGTGCCTCCGGGCCCTTGCGGCTGCCGCTTCACCTCCTGGAGGGAGGGTGTCTCTTTCCGCAGATGCCTGCCTCCCCTCACCCCCCGGGAGCTGGGACAGGTGGCATGATCTTTGCTGGCTATTTGAAACGGGTGAGTTTCGCGATCCATTTCATCGGCTCCCGCAGATGGGCTTTGCGGGAGGAGGAAGGCCTGTGGAATCTTCGACTGAAAATCTGAAAAACGCGCTTGACGCCCTGCAAGGAATCCTGCGGATCGCCGAAGCACAGAAGCAGGCCGTCCTTGGAGGCGTCATGGAAGAGTTCTTTTCACTTGGGGAACAAAGAGAAGCTCTCCAGGCCGCCTTTGACCGGGAAAAGGCCAAGTTCATGGAGCAAAGGCCGGGGACGGTGGGAGAGGCGCGCACCCTTTTCGAGAACATGGGAGCCCTTCTACAAGACATTCGGGATCGGGACGAAGAGACTCGAGCCTTAATCGAAAAGAGGCGGGAAGAAATCTCCGGGGAAATGCGCCGATTGAGACGAGGCCGGGAGGCGCTGAGGGGTTACGGGAGACGACAGCACCGCCCATCCCTTTTCAACATCAAGGGTTGAGAGTCCCCTGCGGCGGTAATTCGAAGCCTTGGATCCTCACGGCTCACAGAGGCATCTTTCACCCGGGGTTGCCTGCACCCGCCATCTTGGGCTATAGATGGGATCCACGGAGATTCCCTCATGTTCCCGATTCGCGATACGCAACCTTCCCACACCTACCCGATCGTCAACATGGCGCTCATAGGCGCCAACGTGTTCGTCTACCTCCTGGAGATGATCCAGGGCCCAGCGGTTGACCGCTTCATCTTCCTCTATGGACTGGTACCCGCCCGATATTCCGTTCCCTACCTCGCCGAGCGGTTCTCCTTCGGGGATCAGATCTTCTCACTCTTTTCCTTCATGTTTCTTCACGGGGGATTCTGGCACCTGCTGGGCAACATGTGGTCCCTTTACATCTTCGGCGACAACGTGGAAGACCGGCTGGGGCCGTTTAGATACCTGCTCTTCTACCTGTGCTGCGGGTGGGTTTCCGGTCTCTCCCATCTCCTCGTCAACTGGCATTCCGCAACGCCCACAATCGGCGCCAGCGGGGCGGTGGCGGGTGTGATGGGGGGATATCTCCTCCTCTACCCGAACGCCCGTATCCTCACTCTTATCCCCATCTTCATCATCCCGTATTTCCTGCACATTCCTGCCTATATTTTTATCGGTGCGTGGTTCATTCTCCAGTTCATCCATGCGGCAGGCGCACCGTCCCAGGGGGCGGGGGTGGCATGGTGGGCGCACATAGGAGGATTCCTTTTCGGACTCGTGTCTCTGAAGCTTCTCCTTCGCGTGCCGTCCCTGGGACCAACGGGGTGGCTCCAGAACAAGGCGGCCAGGCAAAAGACGCCGCGGCTCCAGGTGATCCGGACCGATGCCGTGGGGAACGATCCTCACCTCTACGGGCGCATCGAGGTGACACCCGCCGAGGCCCTGCGAGGCACCATCAAGCTGGTGAACATTCCCTGGGGATTTCAAAAGCGACTCTTTAGGGTCACCATCCCGCCCGGTGTCAGGGAAGGGACCGTGATCCGGCTCAAGGGAATGGGGCGACGAGACGCCGCAGGGGTCCCCGGCGATCTTTTCCTGAAGGTCTCCGTAAGATAGAGCTCAAGCGAGGCCGAAACCCTCCGGAACCACCCGGCCCGGGACACGGTCTCCCACGGAAAGTTTCGAAAACCTCGCTCCTACGAAATAGTCAGGCGGTTCCTATTCCCCGCCGAGCTTTTCCGCAAACTCGTCTCGCATCACACGTTTGAGCACCTTGCCTGCGATGTTCCTCGGCAGTTCATCCACTATGACCACATGCCGGACCCGCTGGAACTTGGCGCCCACCCGCTCATTGATCCAGGACTGGAGTTCCTCCGGGGACACCATTCCGGGCTCGTTCAGGGTAACGGCGGCCACCGGGGCCTCCCCCCACTTCCTGCTCGGGATACCGAAGACGGCCACCTCCAGGACCGCGGGATGCTGAACCACCACTTCCTCGATATCCCGGGGGTAGACGTTGACGCCTCCCGAAATCATCATGTCTTTCTTGCGGTCCACCAGGTATAGAAAGCCGTCCTCGTCCACATATCCCATGTCGCCGGTATAAAGCCACCCGTCCACGATGGCTTCTGCGGTGAGGTCGGGCCGCTTGTAATAGCCCGCCATCAGGATGGGACCCCGGCCCACGATCTCGCCCACCTGTCCCGGGGGCACCTCCTGTCGGTTTTCGTCCTCGATGCGCATTTCGTAAAACGGAGGGGGAACGCCCACGGACCCCGGTTTATCCTGGAAGTCCGTCTTGTCCAGGATCGTCAGAAAGCCTTCCGTGAGTCCGTAAAGGTCATAGAACCTCCCCGGCAGGTGACGGTTGAGTTCGTCTTTGTGCTCCTGGTGCAAGGGCGCTCCCACATTGCATATCATCTCCAGGGAGGCGAGTGCCTCGGGTGAGAAGTCCGGGTGGTGCATGATGGCGATTATCTGGGCCGGGACCATAATCACGTGCGTGACCCGCTCCTTGCGGACGGTCTCGAGAAAGGCCGCCGCGTCGAACTGCCTGTGCAGGATAAAAGTCGCCCCCAGGAACAATGATGGCAGAAGTGTGACGAAAGCGCCGTTGAACACGATGGAGCCGGTGTGTATGAACACGCTTTCAGGGGTCATCCGGAAGGCGGTGGCGCACAGGGTGCAGTAGTTGCATCGGATCTGATGGGTGTGAACAATGCCCTTGGGCTCACCTGTGGTCCCGCTACTGTAGACAATATTGAACATGTCCTCGCCGCTGATCTCGATGCCCTCGGGGTCTTCCTCGGAGGCCGCCTGCGTCAGGTCGTAATAATAGCGATATCCCGGTGTATCCTTGTTGTCGGTCAGGACGTAGCGGTCCGAGGGAATGTTGAGCAGATCCGGGCGGATCTCTTCGAGGGTGTTTACGAACTGGGAATTCGTAATCACCATGACGGCATCGGAGTCTTCCAGCAGGGATCGGAGCCCTGAGCCCAGGAGCAGGGTGCTCAGCGGGACAACAACGGCGCCGATCTTGGACACCGCCCAGTAAGTCTCGAGCAATTCCAGACAATTGGGAAGGAGAGTGGCCACTTTGTCACCCTTCCGCACGCCCATGTCCAGCATGGCGTTTGCCCACCGATTGACCCGACGGTTGTATTCGGCGTAGGTCAGGCGGTAATCATCGATTACCAGGGCCAATTTGTTCGGCCGGTATCGTGCATGTCGGCTCAGCAGATTACTTAAATCCATTCTTCTTACCTCCTGTTCTTGTGATATCCGACATGGTGCTTTTCGCAACCGCGGGAAAAGCCCCTCCCTGACCGCATTCATCCGCGACTGGAGAGCAGGGCTTCCCGCAGGAGCGTCAAAACCACACGTTAAGCAGTAAAATTCAAATGAATCTCCCCCGCGCAGGCCCCTCGGGTGTGCATGAGGCACCTTTCCACCCGGGGCTCCATGGTGTAGCCCACGCCCAGATAGTCTATCCAGCACTCGATGCGGTGCATCACGCCGCATAAGTATTCATCGATGACCCCCATCTGCTTCATGCCCCGGTAGGCAAAGCACCGGTCCTTTTCCCACTCCCACGCCATGATGTGACCATCCCGGTACGTAAAGCGCGCGCGTGAGAAGACCGCCCTGGGTAGGATCATCTCCAGCGATTCAGCCATGAAACGTGCGAATCCTTCGAAATATCTCAATTCCTCGTCCCTCGCCCCCAGTACCTCTCTGGCCCGTTCCATCTCCACGGCCGCCAGGGACCGGATGGCTTGCCGGTTGAGCCGGTTGGTGACCTCCATGCCCAGGGTCCTGCTGCAGTGGTAAAACCACATACCATCATGGGTAAGCCAACCCTTGCCTAAGAAATCCTTGATTTCCTCCCAGTCTGCATCTCGCCACGATCTCATGTCCCCTTCTCCCCATCTTGCAGGGTCCTGCCATCGGCAGGATTCCCGAGAAACCGTTTCACTCTCAACGGACGGATTGCCCGCAGGAGGAGCCATCATAGCACCATTTGTTCCCGGTTCCTAGGGACCAAGCGATCATGGAAGGCTTCCAGGGTCTTGCACCCCCCCAACCCGGGCCGCACCGGCAGGTTCCCATGGTTCAATGCTTCCGGCACGGTGATTTTATTCTAATGTCGCAAGGGGAGGACACATGAGTTTTGAGTCATGCGCAAATAGTCAAAGACCAAGCGCACATTGCAAGAGAGTTGCCGCATTTTTTGTGCG
>JAFDIS010000081.1 GCA_019307945.1 Deltaproteobacteria bacterium
ATGGGATCCACGAGAGGAACTCATTCGATCCCGGAATGAATTTAGATAATGAACGGAGTTAATGTGCCCCTCACCCCTGAAAAGCAGACCCGCATCATCCTTGACAGTATCGCCGACGGGGTCTTCACCGTGGACAAGGATTGGAAGATCACATCCTTCAACCATGCAGCTGAAAAGATTACGGGAATCCCAAGAGAACAAGCCCTGGGCCGCCATTGCTGGGACGTCTTCCGGGCGGGAATCTGCGAAAATCGATGTTCCCTGCGCAGGACCATGGAAACGGGCACCCAAATCATCAACCAAGCCATCTTCATCGTCAATTCTTCGGGAGAACGGGTACCGGTGAGCATCTCCACCGCCCTTCTCAAGGATGAAAAAGGAGAGGTCATCGGCGGGGTGGAAACCTTTCGGGACCTGAGTGTGGTCGAGGCCCTCAGAAAGGAGTTGGAAGGGAGGCACTCCTTCGCGGATATCATCAGCAAGAACCCCACCATGCGAAGGCTTTTCCGGATGATCGAACAGGTGGCCGAAACGGATGCCACGGTCCTGTTGACCGGAGAGAGCGGAACCGGGAAAGAACTCTTCGCCAGGGCGATCCATTCCCTCAGCGGGAGAAGAAAGGGACCGCTGATCACCGTCAACTGCGGCGCGCTCCCCGACAGTCTCCTGGAGTCCGAGTTATTCGGTCATCGCGCCGGTGCCTTCACGGGGGCCTCCAAAGACCGGCCCGGCAGGGTGACGGCCGCGGAAGGAGGAACCCTTTTTCTGGATGAAATCGGAGACGTCTCCCCCAGGCTCCAGATCAGTCTGTTAAGGCTCCTTCAGGAAAAGACCTATGAGCCCCTGGGGCAGACTAAACCCCTCAAGGCAGACGTCAGAATCGTGGCGGCCACCAACCGGGATCTACAGACCCTGGTCCGCCGGGGCACGTTCCGGGAGGATCTCTACTACCGGGTCAACGTGGTGAAACTGGATCTTCCTCCCCTTCGGGATCGTAAAGAGGACATCCCTTTGCTGGCCGAACATTTCGTCCGAAAGTACAACCGGCTCAACGGGAAAGAGATCCGCGGCATCTCCCCGGAGGTGCTTTCCATCCTGATGTCATACGACTTTCCGGGCAACGTACGTGAATTACAAAACCTCATCGAGTACGCCAGCGTAATATGCACGGAGGACCTCATCGGCCCCCGACATCTGCCAGATTACCTTCGACCCGGTGTCCCCCGCCCGAGGATCCGGGAAGCCGCCCCGACTCCATCCCTCCGGGACATGGAGCGGGATCTGATCCTCGGCATCCTGGAAAAGAATGCGTGGAGCCGAAAGGATACAGCCCAGCAACTGGGAATCCACCCCTCCACACTGTGGCGTAAGATGAAACGCTACCGGATCAGCAGCCCTTCGTGACCGCCCTCGCCTCTGCGGGGGAGCGGGAAATCATAAGTTCCGGAGGCGTCTTTTCCAGGGAAAAACAGTTGTCACAGAAGCAGGAAACCCTCGAAAACCGAATGGCCAAGCTGGAGGAGAAACTGACCCGGCAATCCTCGGCCAAAGCACCCCCCGCCTCACGGGCCACCGCTTCACCAGCGGTGAGCTACGAGCACCGAATAAAGGTAGGCGTGGTGTTCAATCGCCTCGACGTCCCGGATCGAACGGCATCCGACCTGAGTCGTGCGGCGCAAAATTATGCCAAGGTCGCGCCTGTGGTTTTCATCTCTCCCACTGAAATCTCCGACGCCCTTAGTCGAACCCCGTGCGCTGAAAAGCGGGACATCTCTCGCTGTGCGCGGGAGCTGGCCACCTATCCGGGGCTCCGCATGCTGGTCCTTGTGGAGTCGATCCGATTGCCCAAGGTCTTCCCAGGCGAAGCCCGGGCCACCCTGCACATGTTCGACCCCTTTTTCCAGAGCGCGGATAACATTGCCAAAGTCGAGGCCAATATCAAGAGCCCGAGTGATGTGGCTCCTTTCCTGCGAAGGGTGATGGAAACCGCACTTGACAGGGCCGTTGAAAAAAGCGGGCTCACTCCCTGGTTTTGTCGCGTCTTTTCCGGCCGGCAGGGAGAGTGGTATGTCAATGCAGGGAAGCTTTCAGGCCTCAAGGCAGGCGATCGCCTGAAAATCGTCGCGCAAGGAACGCGTGTCAAGGCCCCTTCGGGACAACCCGCAGGCTGGATTCCGGGGCCGAGCAAAGGAGTGCTGGAAGTGCAAACCCTGTTCGGCAAGGACCTCGCCGCCTGTCGGCTGGTAAGCGGCAAGGAACCCACCTTAGAAGACGTTCTCTTGAAACAAGATTAGGGTCCGGGGTTCAGACGACCTGGATCCTGACGGGATCATGTGGCCTTTTTCCAGCCCTGCCGGTATCCCGGCCGCTCGAAAGAAGGCCCAAGCCCCCCCAAAGCCGAAAGGCTTGCCCTCAGTTCCGACCGCGAGCAGTTGACTTTCAACACTGGAAAATGAGGAACAGGGCGATGTGCTTTCCCCCACATCGGCCCACCCGCAGGGGGTGGCCCGAGGACCGGCTGTGGCGCCCCGGCAGGGGGGGCATCATGCGAACCATACGCATTCCAGGTAAAGACCCGCTGCGTCCACCACCACCCGCGGCTCGTTGCGGTCCAGGTCCCATGGGACGAAACAGGCAAGTGATCCGGCGGCCTTTTCTTCATCTCTCCCCACGCATTCCATCATTGCCCGCCTGGCGGCCCCGGCGGTGGAGGCGATGATGCGATCCACGCGACTGCTGCGGTTCATTTCCTTCAGTTTAGGTGCCGCCTGGAGTTGCTCCACCGCCTCTTCCCAGTGAATCCCTTCGATCTTTCTGCGAAGCACGTACGCGTTGCCGCGGTCGCGAATGACCAGAAGAGGAGGGTTGATCTTGATGAAGGCGTTCGCGGCCTTCCTGCCGGCCAACGTGGATTGAATGCCTTCCAGGAGGTCTTTCAGGCGATAAAGGTACTCCAATTGTCTGGCCTGAATCCTTTCGAAGATATAAGGCCTGCCCTCCAGTTCCACCTCTTTCAACCGGGTGGGATCAAATCCCAGATCCATTAGATCCCCCAGGGTGAGGTCGGTATCATAGGTCCGGCCGCAGGAGGCGAGCCACGTCACAAAACTGGGTCTGCGGTAATTGGGCAGCGCCTCGATGCTCCCCGCCGGCTGTTCTTTGATGGACTCCGGGAGTTTTTCCCAGAGGGTGGGATCTCCGAATACCAGTGTGGGTTTGCTGGGAATCTCCCTCGGGGCGTATGACTTGACGGGGAATCGGGCGATCCGCGGATCCAGTGTGATCTGCTCCGTGGATTCACCGCCCGTATAACCGATCAGTTCGCTGATTCTCCGCCTGAAGGCGATGAATTTCGTCACGAAGCGGGTAAACATGAATCGCATGAGAGACGTTTCCGACCCCTCTTCCAGATTCTCCCGAAAATAGAGGCACAGTGCCGCGTAGACATCCTTGAATTCGGCCAGGGTGCGGCGGACCATGATCTCGTTGTCGCGCATGTCGATGGCGGGCCTCTTTCGCTTCAGATGGTAGACCAGTTTCAGGAGCGGTTCTCTCATGTTCCTGTTCTTGAGCCTGGGCGGAATGAAGACCATGTAGCGGTCTTCTTCGTCCAGGACCGTGTCGCCTATGATCGACTCTATGGGTTCCCATGCGTGCTTCAGATAGATGGAAAACGTGGGGTCATCTTCGGGAATGATGTTGTCCAGTATGCCCACTGCGGACTTTTCCACGAGAAAATCCCTGAAATGGACGAGGATCCGATTGCCCAGGCCCTTTTTCCTGTAAGGCGCGGCAACTTCCACATAGACCAGGTAATAGCAGGGGATCGGCTTTTTGAGATAGAGCATATTGAGGCGCCCCAGATTTTCACCCTCCGCGGAATTGATCTCCAGCATCCGAAAGCCCTTTTCCGAATCCTCGGGCTTGAGGCGGTCCACCCTGCTCCCGGACACGGTCCGGTCCACCAGGTCCCAGAGGTTGCTGAACAGGTCGGCCACGATGGGCGACGCACCGGTGCCCAGCCTAACACCCTCTTCGATGAGACCTATGAGTCCCAGCCTCTCATTGAGCCCGATCCGACCCATGCCGTTCCTGTTTCCATGTCGCGCCGGCCCGTAGCGCCCGGATCCCGGCTCTGCCATGTCCTGCCTCCCGTGCCGGTACATTGCCCCGGCCCTTTTCTTGCCACCGGTTGAATAAAAAAGCGGAGCGTGTGCTCCGCTTTTTCATCTTGGTCAGGGAATCGCTCACACACGCTAGGCCATTCGCGCCCCTCCGCGAAAATAAAAGCAAAAATAAAAAAACTTCTCGGCGTGTGCGTTCATCATCTCTTTGCCTCTTTTCCGCTCGTTTTAGCCCGCATACAAGGGCTTGTCAAGCCTTGTTTTGCCCCCTTGAAGGAAACGGGATCTTTCTTTCGGTCGCCAGAAAGAAACCGATCCCGCCCCTCCTTGCCAAACGGCGCCATCCATTGTAGGATGCGGCGTAATCGACGGTAGGAGAAAGGCGTACCATGGCACCGCTTGCCGGTTTTCAGCGAAAATACCTGCGCGGGATTGCACACCACATGCGCCCCGTGGTCACCATCGGAAAGGAGGGTCTGAGCCCCTCCGTGCTTGGCGCGGTGGAAACCGCCTTGGACGCACACGAATTGATCAAGGTGAAGTTCGCGGACTTCAAGGAGAAGGAACAGAAACACGAGATCGCCTCGCGCATCGAAACAGGGGCGCACTGCGAAGTGGTAGGCATGATCGGCCACGTGGTCCTCTTTTTTCGTCAGCAGCCCGACCCCGAAAGGCGCAAGGTCCAACTGCCCGGGAGGATGGATTGAAAACACGCTCTCCAGGACTCAAAGGCGCGCGGGGGGCCGCCGGGCCGGGTCCTTTTCAGCCCGACGCCCGGTGCGCGGAATGCCTCATGAAGCTCTCCCGGGACGTCTCAGCCACTGCAGCCCCCAACGATCATACCCTCCAGGAGGCCATGGTCTTCAAGGCGCGCCGGTTCATCCGAGAGGCCCGGGATGCGGGCCTGAGTTCCCCTGAGACGGCCAACCGAATCCTTCGAATGATCCGGGAACGCACCGGAGTCCACGATCCTTTTCGCTCCTTCAAACGCCTGGAAATGCGTCATGCCCGAGAGGCATATTCCCGATTGAGGCCCCGGTTCGACGGAAATCTGCGGTCCCTGGCGAGCCTTGCGGCTCTGGGCAACAGCCTGGATTTTTTTAGGGACCCGAAAGAGGCCTTCGATGAACTCCCCCCCCACCTGGAAGGCGGAGTCCCCTTTCATCACGACGACCTTGATCGCCTGGAAGAGGCGCTGGGCGAGGGACTCGGTCTCGTACTGTACCTGACGGACAACGCAGGCGAGATCTTTTTCGACCGTCCTTTGTACGAGGAGATCAGGCGTCGAGCCAAACGTACGGTCCTGGTGGTCAAGGGTGGCCCCGGCCTCAACGACCTTACCCGGGATGAACTGGAGGCGGAGGGCCTGGCTGGGGCCTTTCAGGAGGTGGCGGACACCGGAACGGACGGTGCGGGCGTGGACTGGCGATGCGCCTCGGACGCCTTTCATCGACTCCTGGCCCGTGCCGATCTGGTGCTCTCAAAGGGCATGGCCAACTTCGAGACCCTCCTGGACCGCGATCTGCAGGCCGCGGTGCTCTATCTCTTCAAGGTGAAATGCGAGCCCATCCGCGAACATCTCAATGCTCCGGCCGAGAGCTATTGGGCCCTGTGGCGGGACGGTCATAAGGTAACCGGGGACCGGGAAACGTCTCCCCATGAAGCAAGCGCCCCGGAGTGCTGCTCCACCGCCGGGCAAGGAGAGAAAACCCCTTGAAAATCATCGACTTTCATACGCACCTGTTGAGAAAGGACATGGTCAACCCCACCACCCTGGATTTTCTGGAGGAGGTCAATCCACGGTTCCTGGCGGAGATCGACGCTTTTGCGGAAGATCCTTCCAAGTTCACGGATTACCTGGAAAGTCAGGGGATATCCCTCGCGGTGGTGCTTCCCGAGTATGCTCCCGCCACCAGTTCCTTCGTGCCTACTGAAGCCGTGCTGGACTACTGCCGCGGCCGCGACATGCTGATCCCCTTTGCCTCGCTCAACCCCAACACGCACCCGGACCCGGGCGCTGCCCTGGAAGTCCTGGTGAAGGAACAGGGGGTCAAAGGGCTCAAGCTCCTCCCCTCCTATCAGTTCTTCTATCCCAATGAAGCCCGTCTATATCCTCTTTACGCCAAGGCCCAGGAACTGGACATCCCGGTGATTTTTCACGTGGGTTCTTCCATATTCCGCGGTACACGGATCAAGTATTGCGACCCGGTTCGTCTGGACGACGTGGCGGTGGATTTTCCCCGTTTGAAAATTGTGATGGCCCATAGCGGCAGGGGGTTCTGGTATGATCAGTGTTTTTTCCTGTCAAGGCTCCACCGCAATGTCTACATGGACATCACCGGTCTTCCGCCCTCCAGGCTTTTGGACTATTTCCCGGAATTGGAGAAAAACCACCACAAGGTCACTTTCGGATCCGACTGGCCCGCCATGCCCTCGGATATAGGGAAAAACGTAGCAGCGATCCAGGCCCTTCCTCTCTCGGACCGGGCCATTGAGGCCATTCTATTTGGAAACGCCCACCGTCTTCTATTCGGATGATTCGGAGCGCCAAGTCATTGTGAACGCGGGAAAACAGATGGGATAAAAAAAGCCTGGGTCCGTGGGTGCGCATGCCGGGGGTAATTTTCCCATATATTGCGATTTGTCCCTTGACAACACTCAACATGTTGAGCTACCCTTCTCATCGTCGCTCAGGGCGGACCGACTCCCTGTCGACCAGGCTCGAGGGCCGTGAGTGTTCTTCCGTATTTTCGGTGTCTTCGACCGAAAGACCTTGTGACTCACCATGAAACCCGGCGGCTCTCGCCCGACGAGGCGATCGACCGCCCTCGCCCGGCCCGGCCGGGGTTGTCTGCTTCGAGCCTGCCCCGTTTGCGGGAAAGAGCGGACTCTTGGGCCTCCCGTTCCGGGCGGCCGGCACAAACTGAAACACTTTCAACATTCGGGTGGAGCCTATGTTCGAGAGCATCAAGAAGCGGGACGGGCGTGTGGTGGAGTTCGACTCTTCCAAGATCACGGCGGCCATCGCCAAGGCGGGAGAGGCCACCGGTGAATTCGCCGAACGCGACGCAAGAAAACTCACCTTGCGCGTCCTGACCCTGGCCCATGAACTGCGGCTGGGACCCACGCCGGAAGTGGAGGAAATTCAGGATATCGTGGAAAGGGTGCTCCTGGATTCCCCCTACTACAGGTCTGCAAAGGCCTACATCCTGTATCGCGAACAGCACGCCCAGATTCGCAGCATCGCCACCCGCGCTCACGTAGACCTGGTGGAAAACTATATCCAGAAACTGGACTGGAAGATCAAAGAAAACAGTAACATGAACTATTCCCTTCAGGGATTGAACAACTACATCTCCTCGGACATCACAGCGGAATACTGGTTGAATCGAATCTATCCCCCCGAAATTCGCGACGCACACCGCTCAGGGGACCTCCATCTTCATGACCTGAGCCTGCTTTCGGTCTACTGCGTCGGATGGGACCTCAGAGATCTCCTCATGCAGGGGTTCAGGGGGGTCCCGGGGAAGGTGGAAAGCGCACCCCCGAGACACTTACGGGCCGCCCTGGGGCAGATCGTGAATTTCTTCTACACCTTGCAAGGAGAGGCGGCGGGGGCCCAGGCCGTATCCAGCTTCGACACGCTGCTGGCCCCCTTTGTCCGCCACGATCGGCTGGACTACGGCGCCGTGAAACAGGCCCTGCAGGAGTTCGTCTTCAACATCAACATTCCCACGCGTGTGGGTTTTCAGACACCGTTTACGAATATTACGCTTGACCTGTGTGTCCCCGGGATCCTCAGGGACGTGCCGGTGATCATCGGGGGCAAAGAGCGCGCCGAAACCTACGAGGAATTCCAGCCGGAAATGGACATGATCAACCGGGCCTTTGCCGAGGTGATGATGGAGGGAGACGCCAAGGGGCGGGTCTTCACGTTCCCCATCCCCACCTACAACATCACGGCCGACTTCGACTGGGACAACCGGAATCTGGATGCCGTATGGCGAATGACCGGCAAGTACGGCATCCCTTATTTTTCCAATTTCGTCAATTCCGACATGTCACCGGAAGATGCAAGATCTATGTGCTGCAGGCTCAGGCTCGACAACCGGGACCTCATGAAGCGGGGAGGCGGCCTTTTCGGGGCCAATCCTTTGACCGGGTCCATCGGCGTGGTCACCATCAACCTGCCCAGGATCGGGTATCTTGCCTCCGGAGAGGAGGATTTCTTCGCCCGCCTCGGGAGAATGATCTCCCTGGCCCGCGACAGCCTCACCATCAAGCGCAAGGTGCTCGAGCAGTTTACGGAGAAAAATCTCTATCCTTATTCTACATTCTATCTGAGAGAGGTAAAAAAGGGGACAGGTTCCTTCTGGCGGAACCACTTTTCCACCATCGGGATCGTGGGTATGAACGAAGCCTGCATGAACTTCCTGGGCACCCATATAGGGAGCCGTGAAGGACAGGCCTTCGCCCTTAAAGTGATGGACTACATCCGCACCAGCATCTCGGACATCCAGGAGCAAACCGGCGACATCTTCAACTTGGAGGCCACACCCGCTGAGGGTACTTCCTACCGCCTGGCGCTGATCGACAAGGAGCGCTACCCGGACATCGTCTGCGCCAATGAGGCGGAATACAGAAACGGAGCGGAGCCTTACTACACCAACTCCACCCAGCTCCCCGTGAACTTCACGGACGACATCTTTGAGACCCTCGCCCTCCAGGACGAACTACAGACCAAGTACACCGGAGGGACCGTGTTGCACATATTCCTGGGGGAACAGGTGGAGGACATCGATGTGGTCAAGGCCCTTGTGCGTCGGGTGGCCATGCGCTATCGCCTGCCTTATTTCACCCTGTCCCCCACCTTTAGTATCTGCCCCTCCCACGGCTACCTCAACGGCGAACAGGATCGGTGCCCGCTCTGCCGGGAGACCACCGAAATCTATTCCAGGGTGGTGGGTTATCTGAGGCCGGTCAATCAGTGGAACAACGGGAAGCAGGCGGAGTTTCGGATGAGAAAGACGTTTCGCTTGAGCGGTGAGGATCCGGAAAAGGAAAGAGACGTGGAGACGGTCGCGGAATCGGCCGCCCAATCCATACGGGCGGCGGCGAACCGATGATTCTTGCCGGGGCGCCGCGCCGGGGGCCTTCCCGGCTCTTGCCCCTTTCACCTTCCGGCGACCGCACCGGCGAACACGGAGTGGGGATCCATGATTCCGGGCGGCATTCAGAAGACTTCCCTCATTGATTACCCGGGGAAACTGGCCTGTGTGATCTTCCTCTCAGGCTGTAATCTCCGCTGTCCTTACTGCCACAATCCCGGGCTTGCCGAAGGCAGACTTCGTTCCATGGAATTTCCGGACATGTCCCGCATCATGGATTTCCTTGAGCGCAGGATCGGTCTGTTGGACGGGGTCGTGGTCTCGGGAGGCGAGCCCACCATACACCCGGGCCTCGAATCGCTCTGCCGAAAAATCAAGGCCATGGGCTATGCTCTCAAGCTGGACACCAACGGCACGCGCCCCCGGGTCATCAGGCGGCTCCTGGAGAAGGGTCTGGTGGACTATGTGGCCATGGACCTCAAAACCGATCTTGACCGGTACGGGGAATTGGGAGCCCGCGACGGGGTGAATAGCGCCCTGGGAGAAAGTATTCGTTTGCTGCTGCGCTCTGCGGTGACATACGAGTTCCGTACCACCTGTGTGAAACCCTTTGTGGATGAAACCGTGGTGAAAAACCTGGCCCGAACCATCCGGGGTGCACGCCTCTATGCGCTTCAGCCCTTCCAGGAGACGGTGGTTCTGCGCCCTGAATTTTTCGGAGAAAAGTCGCCCGCGTTCGACCGCCGATCTCTACAGGCCCTCGTTCGGGCGGCAGTTCCATATGTGGAGCGATGCATACTCCGGGGCGCGGACAACGCAGCCCCCCTGGAGGGCCCGATGAGGGGCTCAAACCCCGATCGGCCTGTAACGACAACCAGACCTCTTTAAAAAGGAACGTGATGTCAAAAGAAATCGTTCTCGAAGTCTTCTCGGACTATGTCTGACCCTGGTGTTATTTCATTACCGGGCGTATTGATCGACTAGCCAAGGAATACCCGGTGGCCATCCGATGGACGGCCTTTCCGCTCCACCCGGAAACACCGGAGGAAGGGCGCAGCCTGGAAGACCTCTTCGCGGGCAGGGGCGTCGACCTTGACGAGGTACTGGACCGCCTGCGCCGGGTGGCCGAAGCCGAGGGCCTGCCGCTGGGCCGTAGAAAGATGACCTACAACAGCAGGCTGGCCCAGGAACTGGGCAAGTGGGCGGAAAAAAAGGGGAAGGGCGAGGAATTCCACCGCGCCACCTTCCACGCATACTTCGCCGACGGCCTGAACATCGCCACTACGACGGTCCTTCTTCAGCTCGCGGACGAAGCGGGCCTGCCCACGGCCGAGGCCCTGGAGGTCCTAGAGACCAGGGCCTTCAAGGATTCGGTTGACCAGGACTGGGCACGCTCAAGATCACTGGGCATTACAGCGGTACCCACCCTCCTGCTCAACCGGCGTGTCCTGGTGGGGGCTCAGCCATACGAAACCATGAAACGTTTCCTGGAAAGTGAGGGCGTTTCGCCGCGCGAGCATTCGGCCTGAAAAAGCGGGTCCGGGTCTGGTCCGAAAAACGCCGATACCGCGGAAGCCCGTTGCCGGAAAGAGGACAATCTCGCGGCATGGTAGAGGCGCAGGGCACGGCCCTTGCGGTTGCTTTTCCCGCATCCCTGATCTATAAATCCCGTGAGAGAAGTTCTTCCATGGTAAGAATCGGCCCATGACAATGGGAATCTAGGGAGCGGCAAGCAGGCGATCCCGCCCAAACGGCACGCCCTTGTCACAACAAATCCCCCGGGAGGTACGCTATGAAAACGCGCGGACGTTGGTGTTTCCTGCTGCTCGGGCTCTCAGCCGTGCTCCTTTCAGGCTGTGCGGCCATGAACAGCTACAAGAAAGAGGGGAGCCTCCCCCTTCCAGGTCTCAAGGAACGGGTGACCGTGCTCAGGGACGAAAAGGGAATGGCATACATTTACGCAGGCAGCGCGGAGGACGCCCTGCGGGCCCTGGGGTTCGTCGAGGCCCAGGACCGCCTCTTCCAGATGGAACTCACCCGGCTGGTGGCCGAAGGGCGCTTCTGCGAGCTTGCCGGGGAAAAGGCCAGGGCGCTGGATGTGAGAATGAGGACCCTGGGATTCCTGCGAAACGCCCGCAAACACACGGCCCTTTTGGCTGAAAGCGAAAAACGCTTCTTTCAAAACTACGTGGACGGCATCAACGCCTACATCGAAACGCGGAAAAACACCTACCCCCTGGAATTCAAGCTGGCAGGCATCCAACCCACGCCCTGGACCGTGGCCGATTCCCTGGCCATCGGGTACTTCATGAGCTGGAACTCTTCTGCCAACGTGCGCACCGAGATCATCGCCCAGATGCTCGTGGAAAAGCTGGGCGAGGAAAAGGCGCGGGAAATCTTTCCCCTGAACATCAACCCGGACCACGAGACGGCCCATGCGAACCTGACACCCCGCCCGTCGGAGACGGCCTGCGGCACCCGCTTCCTGGGGGATTCACTCCTTGCCGGATTGTTGGAAGAGCAGCCCCTGCGCATGGGAAGCAACAACTGGGTCGTGGGCCCCGGCGCTTCCCCTGGGGGGAAACCCATCCTGGCCAATGACCCTCATCTGGACCCCCGGCTCCTGCCCGGGCCATGGTATCCCTGCGGTCTGGTCACCCCTGAATTCCGTTTCGTGGGCGTGGGAATCCCGGGCGTACCCGGACTTATCATAGGCAGGAACAACCACATCGCCGTGGGCGTAACCAACGCTTACGGGGACGTGCAGGACCTCTATGTTGAGACGGTGGACCCGCAGAATCCCGGCCATTATATGGAAGGCGAAAGCTCCCTGCCGTTCGAAATCCTTGAAGAGACATTGAAGATCCGTGACAAGAAGGCCCCCGGGGGATTTCGGGAGGAGAAGATCCAGGTGCGGCTCACGCACCGGGGCCCCGTGGTGTCGGGGGTCATGAAGGGACTCAAGACGGAGCGGGTCATCACACTGCGCTGGGCGCCCTTCGAGACCATGGGCCCGGAACTGGGCCTGGCCAGGGTCCTGGGGGCCCGATCTGTGGCCGAAATCCGCGAAATCCTTTCCCAGGTGAACTGGATTTCCCTCAACTTCGTGTTCGCGGACACAGAAGGCAACATCGGCTGGCACGTCTCCGGCAAACTCCCCATCCGGAGCAGGGGTGACGGCACAGTACCCTTCGCGGTCCGTGACGGAAAGGACAACTGGGTGGGATGGATCCCCTTTGAAAAGATGCCCCACGCCTACAACCCCAAACGGGGCTGGATCGGCACCTGCAACCATTACACCGTGCCCCGGGACTACCCCCACTATTTCACCTCCCATGTCTCGCCCTCCTACCGGTACCGGAGGCTCGTGCAGTTGCTGGACGCAGCAGGGGCCAAGTCGGCCAACGACCACTGGCGGTACCAGAGGGATGCCACGAACCTCATGGCCAAGGTTATTGCCCCCATCATGGCCAAGGCCCTCGCCGCGCACGAAGACACGGCCGAGGCTGCCCGCATCCTCTCCGAATGGGACTGCGTGGACGACCCGGAAAAGCCAGGCCCCGCCCTGTTCCAGGCCATATACCGGCAATTCGCCCTGGCGGTCTTCGAGGATGAACTGGGTCCGAAACTGGCCCGGCTCATGCTGGGAAACTGGTACTTCTGGCAGGAGCGCCTCCAGCAGATGGTGGTGGAAGGGACTGCTGCGTGGTTCGACGACGTCAGGACCAAAGGGGTGACGGAAACCCGGGACCACCTTTTTCACCGGGCGGCCCTGGCCGCGTTCAAGGAACTCAAGGCCGAACTGGGCGGCAACCTTGCCAAGTGGAAGTGGGGCAAGATCCATCAAATGGAGTTCGTAAGCCCGATCCGGCGAAAGGGATTCGGCAAGGGCCTCATGGGCGCGGGATCCCACCCCATGGGGGGCTCCGGGGAAACCCTTTACCGGGGGCTTTACGAGTTCAACAAGCCCTACAACCCGGTCATTGCCGCTTCCCTTCGCATGGTGGCGGACCTGGCTGATCCCGACAAGGTCCTCGCGATCCTCCCCGGTGGCGTGACGGCCCGGGTGTTCGGGCCCCACACCACGGACCAGACGGAACCTTTCATGAAGGGGGAGAAGCGTTACTGGTGGTTCAGCGACAAGGCGATCCAGGCCCACTGCAAGCACGCCTTGGTGCTGGATCCCCGCTGAGGCGGATCATGAGACTTTGCCTTCCTGGAGCGCGATCTCCCGGACGCCGGGAAGGGCCGTGAGGTCCCGGGTGAGGTCCCGCCATTCCAGGTCTTCCTTGGACATGAGGCTGATATTGAAGATGATCACCTCCTTGTCCATCCGGCGTCGGAAGTTGACGAACTGGATCTTGGAAAAGGGGTATTTCCTGACCACGGCCTGGATCCGGTCCAATTGGCCGCCCACGTCGTCGGAGACGAGGATGAGGTTGCTGTAAACATCGCGGCGGAAAAGCCTTTTCGTGTAGCGCAGCACGTAAAGGCTGAAAAGACTCAGGACGCTCACCAGGATGGCAGGGATGAAATAACCGCACCCCACGGCCAGGCCCACGCCGGTTATCATCCACATGCCCGCCGCGGTGGTGAGCCCCCTGACCGTCCCCTTGCCCACGATGATGGCCCCCGCCCCGAGGAAGCCCATGCCCGCCAGGGTATAGGATGCGATGCGGCCCGGGTCCAGACGCACCACGCTTTGCGCGTCCAAGTGTGCGTGGAGTGTAACCATATGAAGGGAAATCATCATCATGAGACAGGAGCCCATGGCCACGAGGATATACGTACGAAACCCTGCCGCCTGGCCGTGTGCCTCGCGCTCGAAACCCACCAGACCCCCGAGTACCGCCGCAAGGAGGATCTTGAAAAGGGCGTCACGAAAAAGATCGAAATTCAAGACCGCCTGCCAGTCCAACGCCTTACCTCCACGCCCCTTGGGTTACTGCCACCCATTTGCGGTTTTCCCTTTTACGACCCCTCGATTCCTGCTATTGAGGTCTACCCGCTAGCACCCGTTGGGAGGCTCACATCTGGTGGCACTGTTTGAAGAAATGTTGCGGGCTGCTGTTGAACGCCGGAGGCGAGGGGCGCACGGCCCACTCGTCTTGGCGCGCCAAATAGGCGCGCTCTATCTCGAAGAGGAGCACAGGATCGTGGTAATCCGGGCACTGGAGGATCCTTTCTTCCCCCTGACCCTTTTCGAGCGGCACCACACCGTGGTTATGCCCACCGCTGAAGAGACCCGCCGTGCGGCCCGTGACCTCCTTGTATTGAGCCGCATGTTCCTTCGCATCCGCAAGGACATCGACCTCGTCTTGGGCAACGAGCGGGCCACCTGTATTCACCTCGGCGGCGACGCACGGCAAGAGCTCCCCGCCGGGCAGTGGTGCTCCTTTTGCGGCGATTGCTGCCAACTACCAGGGACCGTGCCCGATCCCCCGCCGGATATCACCTATCCGGGCTACTGGTATAGCTACATCGCGGGGGCCGGCCCCCTGAGGCAGAGATTCTGCCCCTTTCTCTTCGAGCTGCCCCCGCAGAATCGCTATTTCTGCGCCATCCACCGGATCAAGCCGCGGACCTGCCTTCGGTACGGGTTGGAAGACTGCCTCGAGCGCCATCCGGGAAAGGCGTCTGGTCTTCCCCGGGTCTAAGAGGTCGCGAGGCAGCCATGCCGCGCCTCTGGATGGGAAGCCAGCCACTCTTGCAGGAAGGCGTTCTGATCCAGGCCCGCATCCTGTTTGAGGGCCTCTTCCAGGGCCGAGGACATCCGGACGGGATCCAGACACCTGCCGCATTCGATCATGATCTCCGCAAAATGCTGGCAACCCTTCCGCCCGATGCGGCGCATGATGTCATATTCCCATGTTTCCCCCCGCAGGCGCATGCCCACGGCCTCCTGAAGCACATCCACGGCCTGGGGACAGATGGGGGTGGTATATCGCTTCATAAGGCCCTTAATGGTGAGGATCTCCCCCGTGGAACCCTGCACGTCCATCTCCACCTCCATACCGTAGATATGGTCCTCTTGAATCGCCGTAAAACGGACCCTGTCTTCGGAAAGGATCTCGGCTCCCACGACCTGGCTTCGACTCAGCGTGATCATCCCTCACCTCCCCCGGCACGGTATCCTTCCATAACCGGACTCCCCTCGGCGTAAACCACACAGCTTCCGGCCATCCGGGGATTGGCCTCCAGGTTGGCCCGGGCGCCCGCCAGTTTTTCCTCGTCGCTCAGACCATCACCGGCCTGAAGGGTGTAGCGTGTAAAGTGCAGGATGGCGGCATTGCACGACTCGAGCACAGCCGCCTTGAGGACATCGCATCCCTCATCGCCCCCCAGCAATCCTGCGGCGATCTTGCGAAGTCCCGCCCCCACGCGTACTCCCACTATCTTTTCGATCCGGTCCTGGGCGGGGAGACAGTTTTGCAGGAAGGGCCTCTTCATCTCGGCCCGGGCCTCCTTTATTTCCAGCTCCGGAGTCTGGATGAGGATTTTCACATTCACGTCCATCAGGCTGTCCTTGAGACGCCAGTTGACGGAGACGGATCCGTCCGGTTGCGGCTCCACCTCCACGATCTTGTTCCGAATAAAGTCCAGGATCATCGATTTGGCTCCTCTCTTCCTTCCCTAAGGCCGGCCCCATGCGCTTCGGTCCCCAAACGCCCGCGCCGGGCCCCTCCGGGGTTGTTGTAAATTCATACAGGTTACTATATCTGTATTCATCCGTCTTTCTTAGTGCAAACAATGTCAAATGTAAAGGTCGTCGGCGCAGAACGGTAGGGCCTCCACGTGCACCCGTCACGGAATTAGGCGGCACGGGACGAAATGGACATGGGCCCGCCGAGAAGGCCATACACCCTGGGAACCCCGATCCAAAACTGCCTTGCCTTGAAGCCACGCCCGTGCTAGCGTTTTGTTTCCATACGATGCTCCTGGAAACGGGGACAAGCAAGGCTTCCGTGATGGAAGGATGACACGCCCCGACTCCCCACGGGAAACTCGGGCTCGGTAGTCACTCCGAGCCCACACGATGAGACAGCGTCACCGGCCGAATGGGTTCGGGAGACACGAAGTAGTGCCCATCCACGAATCAATTTTGGGCACTAGCGAGTTTCCAATCTAGAAATGAGATATTTTTTACAAGATCAAGGAAACTGGGGACCCACTCGGAGAGTGGGGAGTCCGAGCCCACAGGCGAGGACAAATCAAGAGATTACGCGGAGGCGTACTTGAAGTACGCCGCACAAGTGATCCCGCAGATTGACGCAGAGATTGTGAAACCGGGGACCCGCCCGAAGGGTGGGGAGTCCAAGCGCAGCGCGGACAAAC
>JAFDIS010000082.1 GCA_019307945.1 Deltaproteobacteria bacterium
AGTTCCTTAGGTGGTACGCCTCCAGCAACTGGCTCTCTTGTTCGTCAAGCCCTTCAACCCATTCATCATAAGCGTCATAGCCGTCACGGAGAGGGGGCCCCATAAGGAGGTCCTCTTCCTCCTCCTCAAGAATCCGCCGGATCAGCTTGTCAATGAGGCCCCTGATCTGTGAATCATTAAGTTTAATGCCTTCCCCTGCCATTGCCTCCTTCCTCTCGTTCAGGATACGCAGTCTCCGAAAGATGAACTGCACCTCTCCTGCTATCCTTCTTGCCCGGTACTTGGCCTCCCGCCGTGAGCCCGTCCTCAGCCCATACCTGATCTCTTTTCGGCCAAGAAGGCCCTGGAGATCAAGGGGAATTCTCATCCGGAAGCACCACCCGCTATCCTGCTGGACCACGTAGGAGGGGCTCATGGTTTGGCCCCCCGCGGGAGCAGTGGTGCCGAAGGTTTGTGTATACGGAATGTGTATACAGGAGGAAAACTGCTTTTTCCCATAAAAAAACCTGCTGAGATTTCAGCAGGTTTCTCTGAAAAGTGGTGCCGAAGGCGGGATTTGAACCCGCACGCCCGTAGGGCACTACCCCCTCAAGATAGCGTGTCTACCAAATTCCACCACTTCGGCACGCGGAAAAACCGACTTATTTGCCACCCTGGTTCTGAGGCGCGGGGGCCTTGCTCGTCTGAGCCGCGGGAACCGGGGCTTTCTTGACGTCATCCATGATGGAGGACGTGGAACCCCTCCCGAAGAAAAAAGAGAGCCCCAGGGAGGTGACCATGAATACGATTGCGATGATGGTGGTCACCTTGTTTAGGAACGTGGTCGCGCCCGTACTCCCGAAAACGGTCTGACTCGAGCCCCCGAAGGCGGCCCCCATGTCCGCCCCCTTTCCTTTCTGGAGGAGGACGATAAGGATAAGCGCCACGCATACGGCCACGTGCGCCAGGATGAAAATCAGTTTCATATCGTTGCCCCGATCTCGAAGGTCCCCGCCGGTTGCGGGGCGGCTCCTTGTATTTGACCCTCAACTATACCCCGAAATCTTCAAAAATGCAACCCAAAAGGGTTCAGGGCCCGGAGGGATCGAGCTCAGAAACGGATGATGCCCAGAAACGATTCGGCCTTGAGGCTCGCCCCTCCCACCAGGGCCCCGTCGATATCGGGTTGTGCCATGAGGTCCCCGATGTTCTCAGGCTTGACGCTGCCCCCGTACAGGATCCGCACCTGATTCGCTGTTCCTGGGTTGAAGGTCTTTTCGATCCACTCCCGGATGAATCGGTGAACCTCCTGGGCCTGCTCCGGCGTTGCGGTCTTTCCGGTGCCGATGGCCCAGACGGGCTCGTAGGCCAGGATCGTCTGGGGCGGCATCCTCTGATCCGCCCGGAAGTTCTTGAGAGACCCCGAAAGCTGGCTCTCCACCACCTCGAACGTCCTGCCCGCCTCCCGGTCCTCCAGGGTTTCGCCCACGCACACGATGGGAATAAGGCCCAGGAAGGCCGCGGCCTTGACCTTGGCGTCCACCACTTCATCGGTGTCCCCGAAAAGGGCCCGCCGCTCCGAATGGCCCAGGATCACATGGGTGCAACCAACCTCCTGCAGCATCCTGCCCGATACCTCGCCCGTGAACGCGCCATGCATCTCCCAGTGCATATTCTGGGCCCCGAGAAAGATGCGGGCCCCATCAATGGCCTCCCTGACCGCTGAAAGCGCGGTAAAGGGGGGCGCCAGCAACACCTCCACGCCTTTCAGATCCCTCACGCCCTGGGCCACCCCGCGGGCCAGGGCCACGGCCTCGTCCAGTTTCAGGTTCATCTTCCAGTTGCCCGCGATCATGGGCACGCGGTCGATATTCATGCGCTGCTCCTCCCGTCATGAAAAAGGGGGGTCGAGAGAACCCCGCTCTCCCGACCTCTCCATGCCTAATCCCTGGGCCTTCCACCCCTCTCAGACCGAGGCCATGTAAAGGGCCAGGTCCACCATCCGGTTGGAATATCCGAATTCATTGTCATACCAGGACAGGACCTTGACCATGTCCCCCACCACCATGGTGGAAAGGGCATCCACGGTGGACGATACCGTGGTTCCGTTGAAGTCCGTGGACACCAGCGGTTTATCAGAGTATGCCAAGATGCCCTCGAGGTACGACTCGGAGGCCTCTTTCATGGCGGCATTCACCTCGTCCACCGTGACCGTGCTTCCCAGTTGGGCCACCAGGTCCACGACCGACACGTTGGGCGTGGGCACGCGAATGGCCATACCGTTGAGTTTCCCCTCCAACTGCGGCAAGACGAGGGAGACGGCCTTGGCGGCCCCCGTGGTGGTGGGAATCATGGAAAGGGCCGCCGCCCTGGCCCTTCGCAAGTCCTTGTGAGGGAAGTCCAGGAGCCGCTGGTCGCCCGTGTAGGAGTGGGTCGTGGTCATGAGACCCTTCTCGATCCCGAACCGGTCCAGAAGGACCTTGCACACCGGGGCGAGGCAGTTGGTGGTGCAGGAGGCGTTGGAGACGACATGGTGGGTTCCGGGGTCATATTCCGTGTGGTTGACGCCCATCACGATGGTGATATCCGGTCCCTTGGCCGGGGCCGAGATGATCACCTTGCGCGCCCCCGCCTCCAGGTGTGCCGCGGCCTTGTCCCTTTCCCTGAAAAGTCCGGTGCACTCGAAGACCGTTTCCACCTCCAGGTCCCGCCACGGCAGGGCCGCAGGGTCCCTTTCCGTCAGGATCCGGATCTTTTTCCCGTCCACCAGGAGGGAATCTTCCGTGGTGGACACCTCTGCGTCCAGGATCCCGTGCACGGAGTCATACTTGAGCAGGTAGGCCAGGGTCTCCGGGTCCGTCAGGTCGTTGATAGCCACGACCTCCAGGCCCTCTCTTCCGAGACCCGCCCGATACACCATTCTCCCGATCCGTCCAAACCCGTTGATCGCCACTCTAAGCGCCATTTTCCTCCTCCTCGTGTTGTGTTTGTGCCTTCATTCGATCCCTTCCAGAGGTTTCGGGACAGGAGTCGGGGTCGCCGCCGCATCTTGCCGCCGGCACGGCCGACGCTCGGCCGCTTCCAAAAAGCGGGCCATGACGATGGCGTCCTCACGGGTGTCCCTGTAATAGGCCTTTCTCCTTCCGATCTCCGCAAAACCCGCAGTCCGATACATGGCCAGCGCCACCGTGTTGGAGGGTCTGACCTCCAGCCATACCGTTTCCACCCCTCCGTCTCGCGCCGCCGCCATTAGCCGGTCCAGGAGATGTCGGCCCAGGCCTTTTCCCCGAAGACCGGGATGAACGGCGATATTCATGAGATGAAGCTCCCGATCGAATCGCCAGAAGCAGACATACCCGGCCACGGCCCCGCCGCGCACCAGGACCCAGAGATTGGCCACGGGTCGTCGGAGTTCCTCCGCAAAGGCATGGAGGCTCCACGGCGTTGGGAAAGATACCCTTTCTATGGCCAGGATCTCGTCCCGGTACAGGTGAAAGTTCTCTTCCGTGACGGTAACCAGGGACGTCATTCCGACTGCAACAATTTCCCGGCCAGGTTGATGCTTCTCCTCCCGGCCTTCAGGGCCCTTTCCCCCAGCTCTTTCAGTGAAAGGCGCCCCCGATCCTGTGCGGCCGAGATGAGCATGGAGAGGTTGACCCCCGTTAGGACTTCCACCCGATCGTCTTCCAGAAATGAAAGGCTCAAATTGGAAGGGGTGCCTCCGAACATGTCCGTGAAGATCAGGACACCCTTGCCGCGATCCAGGGCCTTGATCCGCCGGGAGATGGCCTTGAGCGTATCCTGGCTGTCCGTGGCCTGGGTAATGGAGATGGAATCGGCGGCCTCCAGTCGCCCCACGATCAGCTCCGCCGCGTTCAGCAACTCCTTGCCCAGATCACAATGAGATATGATAAGTATTCCTATCATGCCGGCCTTGGATCGCCCCGCGCTTCAGGTCCTCATTCTTCATCCGTTTCCACGATGGCCCGGTAGAGTTCCTCTTTGGTGCGAGCCTCCATGAGCTTTTGCCGAAAGGCACTGCTCCTGAGAATCCTAGCTATCTTCGCCAGGGCCTTCAGATGCACGCTGGTGGAGTTTTCCGGGGCCACCAGGAGAAAAAAGAGATATGCGGGCTGTCCGTCCATGGAATCAAAGTCCAGGCCCTGCGTGCTCCTGCCGAAGGAGATGATGGGCTGTGTGAGCCCGCTCAGCTTCCCGTGGGGTATGGCAACCCCGTCCCCGATCCCCGTGCTCCCCAGACGTTCCCGCTCCAGTAGGACCCGCACCAGCGCCGCGCTGTCAACCGCAGGCTCACGGCTCGCTACGGCCAGCGCGAGTTCTTCCAGGACCCCTTTCTTGTCCTTTGCCCGGAGTTCCGTAATGATGGATTCCTTGTCTATGATTTCCGATAGCTTCATCGCCGTCTATGGTTCCCCGGGACGGTCTCATGCGGCAGGTTCGATCAGCCCCAGGTTTCCGTCCCTCCGCAAATAGATCACATTGATTTCCCTAGACCGGGCATTTCTGAAGACCAGGAAGTCCTGCTGGGAAAGTTCCAGTTGCATGGCCGCTTCTTCCGGATCCATGGGCTTGGCCACCAGGCGTTCCACCTCGATGGTCCGTTCTTCGCGCTCCATTTCACCGGCCTCGACCGCCTCTTCCAGGGCCAAGGCGTCCTCGCCCTTGATGTTTTCCGGTCTCCTGCTCCGGATCTTTGCCAGGTGTCTCTTTAGCTGTTTCTCGATCTTGTCCATCACCTGGTCGATGGCCGAATACATGTCTCCGGTCTCCTCGACCCCCTTGATCCGGGTACCATTCACGCTCAGGGTCACATCGGCCTGATGGCGGAACTTCTCGATACTCAAAACGATATGCGCCTCGAGGGGCGTATCGAGATACTTTTTCATCTTGGACATCTTTTCTTCCGCATACGCTTTAAGACTCTCAATGGGTTCCGTATGCCTGAAACTCACCGTGATATCCATTCAAATCCCTCCCTGGTAAGAATTTTTTTTGGAAAATTCACTTTTTCGGACTGAGACTCAATAGGGTTTCCGTCTTTTTCTCGATGTGAGAATCCCCATGGTCTCCCGGTACTTGGCCACGGTACGGCGGGCCACGTCGATGTTGAGCTTCTTGAGCATATTGGCGATCTCCTGATCGCTGTAAGGCTTTTTCTTGTTCTCATGCTTGATGATGTTCCGGATATGCTCCTTGACGCTCTCCGAGGCCACGGCATCGCCTTCCAGGCTGTTGATTGCGCTGTTGAAAAAAAACTTGAGCTCAAAAACCCCCTGCGGCGTGTACACGTACTTGTTGGTGGTCACACGGCTGATGGTGGACTCATGCATGTTGATGTCCTCGGCCACGTCGCGCAGCACCAGAGGCCTGAGGGCCGTGATTCCGTGATCCAGAAACTCGCGCTGAAACCGCACGATGCTTTCCGTGACCCGGTAGATGGTTCGCTGGCGCTGGTGGATGCTCTTGATGAGCCAGGCGGCCGACTTGAGCTTTTCCTGGATGTAGATCTTGGCGCTCTCCGGAAGAGAGGCCTTGTTGGAGAGGACATCCTTGTAATAGGAGCTGATCCTCAGCTTGGGAAGGCCGTCCTCGTTCAGGGCGATCTCGTAGTCGTCCCCCACCTTGAACACGTATATGTCCGGGCTGATGTAAATGGTGTCGTCCTGGTTGTGTATTCGACCGGGTTTGGGTTCGAAACCCTGGATCACCGATAGTGCGGAGAGCACCTCTTCCAGTTTCACGCCCAGTTTTTTGGCGATCTGGTCGTAGCGCCGATTCTCCAGGTCCTTGAGATGGTCGAGGATGATCTTTTCCACGATGGTGCCCACCAGGTTGTGAAACCGCGCCTGGATGAGCAGGCACTCCCGCGTGTCCCTTGCCGCCACGCCCACGGGATCAAAATTCTGGACGACTTCGAGGACCTCCTCCACCACTTCCACGGGCTGCCCGGTCTGGCGGGCGATCTCTTCGAGGGAGGTCTCCAGATATCCGTCCTCGTCCAGGTTGCCGATGATGTGGGTCCCCACCTCCCGGCGCTCGTCCTCCACGCCGCTCATGTTGAGCTGCCATAGCAGGTGGGTGTACAGGTTCGTCTTGGACGATGTGATGTTCTCGAATGAAGGACGATCCGACTCTTCGAAGGAGGAGGTCTCCCCCCAGGCGTTGTTGTTATACTCGGAGATGTAGTTCTCCCAGTCGATGTCGTCGCCCGGCCGCTCCTCCACGGTCACCTCGGGCAGGTCCGGCGCTCCTTCCTCGGCCTCTTCTTTTTCCTCTTCGGCCTCCTTCTGGTCCTCGGCCTCCTCGAAGGTCTGGTCGTCCAGCAGGGGATTGGCCTCCATCTCCTGCGTGATGGTCTCGAGTAACTCGAGTCTGGAGAGCTGCAGCAGCTTGATGGCCTGTTGCAACTGGGGCGTCATGATAAGCTGCTGGCTCAGACTGAGAGACTGTTTGAGCTCCAATGCCATTAGATCAAGCCGTTTTCCGTGCTTGCAGTTCGTTACAGTGCAAAATCTTCTCCCAGATAGACGGTGCGCGCCACCCGGCTGTGCACGATCTTCTCCGGCGGGCCCTGCTCGATAATCCTGCCCTGGCTGATGATGTAGGCCGAATCACAAACATTCAATGTCTCGCGCACGTTGTGATCGGATATGATGATGCCCAATCCGCGATCCTTCAGTTGTCGGACGATCGTTTGAATATCGCTGATGGCCAGCGGATCGATCCCTGCGAAGGGCTCATCCAACAACATGAAGGACGGTTTGGTCACCAGGGCCCGGGTGATCTCCAGCCGGCGTCTTTCACCCCCGGACAGGGATGATGCCTTTTGCCCGGCCAGGTGTTCGATGTTCAGTTCGCCCAGGGCTTCCCGGGCCATCCTTCGTCTGTCCCGCGGGGGCACCTGGAGGCTCTCCAGGATGGCCAGGATGTTCTCCTCCACGGTCAGCTTCCGAAACACGGACGGTTCCTGGGCCAGGTAATGGATCCCCTTTCTCGCACGCACGTACATGGGATCGCCGGTGATCTCTTCATCGTCCAGGAACACCCGCCCGCCGTCGGGCCGGGTGAGCCCCACGATCATGTAAAAGGTGGTGGTCTTGCCCGCGCCGTTCGGGCCGAGGAGGCCCACGATACGCCGCCGCCTCACCGCCACGCTCACCCCGTCCACCACCCGCTTGCCGCCGTAGATCTTCACCAGGTCCAGGGCCTGGAGGCTTTCACTGGAGACGCCTTCCCCGTTCACCTCGTTTTCCGCCTTGGAAAGATGACGGCCTTCACCTTCTCATCGCCGGTGCTCTCCACCACGCTCCGATTTTCCGCAAGATAAAGGGTGATCCGTTCTCCCTCCACCCGATCCCTGCCTTGCCGCACCACCGGATTGCCCGTGAGCACCAGTTTCTCTTCACCCTGGTAATAGACCGCCTTTTCGGCCGATGCCGTACCCCCTTTGACCCTTTGGATTCGGACGTTGCCCGTGGCCACGATCCGATCGATTTCAGCTCCCGCGCCCTCCGCGTTTTCGGCATCCGGTCTTCCGGTGTAAAAGACGCGGAGCTTATCGCAGTCGATGATAAACTCATCCTGTACCGCGTGCACGGCCCCCTGGAAAGTCACCACCTGTTTGGCGTCATCCAGCTCCAGGGTCCGGGATTGGACCTCGATGGGTCCGGCCTTTTTCGCCGGTGTCATCGCCCCCGGATCGCCGCTCCCGGCAAGACCGGGGGTCCAACCCCAAAGCCCCAGCAAAAGGGCCCACAAAAAAGGCCTGAATACTCTCCTCATGGGGTCAACGCCTCCGCCAGGATCCGGGTGGTCACCTCCGAGAGGACCCGCAAGGTCTTTCTATTCAGATCGACCTCAAGGCCGATCCCCCTTATGGAAAAAAAAGGGCCCTCGATCCGTATGGGCCCGTCAGAACTCATTCGGCCCTCCTTCTCGTTCACCAGCAACCGCTCCGCAAACACCCGGTAACCGTTCCCCGTCCGCCCCCGCAGATCCCCCCGCAGGCGTATCGTCCCGGAACTCCTCGAATAATCACCCTTTTCTCC
Organism: Deltaproteobacteria bacterium; assembly: GCA_019307945.1. Classification (GTDB taxonomy): domain Bacteria; phylum Desulfobacterota; class DSM-4660; order Desulfatiglandales; family Desulfatiglandaceae; genus B17-G16. The sequence continues at coordinate 8,049 of JAFDIS010000082.1, forward strand.
CTTCAACTCCATGAACGGCCTGTCTTCGGGTTCCAATCTCAGGTGGAAATGAAGGAATGAAATGAAGTCCTTGTCACTGGAGAACCGGACCTCCTCCGCGTCCAGGAACCACTTGACCTTCTTATCGGGGTCATCCTGGCTGTAGTGAACCTCTTTCAGCCTCAGACCGTCGCCGGGGACCACTGCGTTCAAGAGGGGCTCTGCAACCTTCACCCCTCCCGCCCGGATGAGATAGGTCGCCGCCACCAGCAACAGGATAAACACGCCGGCCAAGGGCCAGTGTCTCTTGAGGAAGCCTCTCATCAGCGGAATTCCATTATATCAACGGCTTTTCAGATCTGTAAAGCCTATTTTCCCCAGCTCCCCGGGCCATTTCCCGGTCGATCTGAGCAGCCACTCGCAGGCCTCCCGAACCGCCCCGTGGCCCCCTTTCCTCTCCGTAACCAGATGGGCCGCCTGTCTGACCTCCTCTGCCGCGTCGGCCACCGCGATCCGCAGGCCCACCTCCCGGAAGATCTCCAGGTCCGGAAGATCGTCCCCGATGCAGGCGGCCTCATCCCCACGAAGACCCTTCTCCCGCAAGAGCCTGCGGCACAGGGCTCCCTTGTCGCTCACCCCCTGGTACACCCCTTCTATGCCCAGTTCCCGCGCTCTGCGAACAACGGCCTGCGAATCACGGCCCGTGACGATCACCACCGCCACCCCTGCCCGCATCAAGAGCTTGAGACCCAGTCCGTCCCGCACGTGGAAGGCCTTGATTTCACTCCCCTCGTCCGTGTAGTAGACACGGCCGTCCGTGAGCACTCCGTCCACGTCCAGGAAAAGGATACGGGGGAGCACACCGGTCTCTCCCCCGTTACTGCGGCCCGTCTCCAGGCTGCGCTCCGTCATCTTGTTTCCCCCTCCCCCCGGGCCCCGTGTGCCCCTTTCCGAAATCCCGGGGCCCTTCCCCCCCACTCACGACCCGTCCTGATCGGCGATCCGGGCCCCGCCTGATCGTACGAGGCGGTGGATTTGAAGGAGCATGGCCGCCAGGGGGCGGATCTCCTCCAGCGGCAGGGAATTGGGACCGTCGCACAGGGCCCGTTCCGGGTCCGGATGAACCTCCATGAAGACACCGTCGGCCCCCGCCGCCACGGCGGCCCGCGCCAGGGCGGGCGCGAATTCCCGCTGCCCCCCAGAGGCAGTCCCGGCGCCTCCCGGCAATTGTACGCTGTGGGTCGCATCGAAGACCACCGGAAAACCGTATGTCTTCATCACTGCGATGGAGCGCATGTCCACCACGAGGTTGTTGTACCCGAAGGAGGTCCCCCTCTCGGTGATCATCAGGTTGCGGTTCCCCGCCGACGTGGCCTTTTCCACGGCCGTCTTCATCTCCCAGGGAGACAGGAACTGGCCTTTCTTGATGTTCAGGGCCCGGCCCGTTTCCGCAGCCGCGACCACCAGGTCCGTCTGCCTGCAAAGGAAGGCGGGTATCTGCAATGCGTCAAGGACGCCGGCCGCCTCGGCCACTTCCGATACACGGTGCACGTCTGAGAGCAAGGGCAGGCCCGTCTCCTCCCTCACCTTCCGCAGGATCGCCAGCCCCTCCGCCATGCCGGGCCCCCTGTAGGAACTCAGGGCCGTGCGGTTCGCCTTGTCATAGGATGCCTTGAAAATAATGGGGAGATCCAGTTGCTCCGAGGTCTCCCTGAGGTAACGGGCCACGGCCAGGGTGATGGACTCGTCCTCGATGACGCAGGGACCCGCAATGAGGAAAAAGGGCCCCCCGGGGCCCAGCCGCAATGGTCCCACCTGTATCGTTTTCGCCATGAAACGCAAACGCCTCCCCTCTGTCCCACGCAGGAAACGGCCGCGGAAACGACCTCCTCCAGGATGCCCACTTGTAATCCAGCCGCAGGGCAAAAGTCAAGGAAACGCACGAGCCCCATCACGGCCGGACAGGAGCAAACTTTTTCTTGTCATTCCTCGCGGGGAACCGGTATGATAGCCGCCACTTCGAGCAGGGCGGGAAGGGAGCTCAGGATGGCGGCACGAAAAGGAACCAAGAGCATCGAGGTGATCAACAGGAGAATCCGGCAGGGTAAGGTGGTGGTGGTCACCGCCGACGAGATGACCGAGATCGTCCGCGCCAAGGGTCCGGCCAGGGCGGCCCGAGAAGTGGACGTGGTGACCACGGGGACCTTCGCCCCCATGTGCTCTTCGGGCGCCTTCATCAACTTCGGCCACACGAAGCCCGCCATCAAGGCCGCCAGGGTATGGCTCAACCGGGTACCCGCCTATGCGGGGGTCGCCGCGGTGGACATCTATATCGGTGCCGCGGAACCCGCAGAGGACGACCCCCTCAATAGGGTACACCCGGGTCAGTTCAAGTACGGTGGAGGGCATGTCATCCAGGACCTCGTGGCGGGAAAACGTGTCACCCTGGAGGCCACGGCCTACGGAACGGATTGCTACCCGAACCGGGAGATGCGAAAGAAGGTCACGCTCGATGAACTACCGTACGCCATGCTCATGAACCCCCGAAACGGGTATCAGAATTACAACTGCGCTGTGAACCTATCCAAGAAGACCGCCTACACTTACATGGGAGTGCTCAAGCCGGAGGCGGGTAATGCCAACTATTCCACCTCCGGGCAGCTCAGTCCCCTGCTCAATGATCCCTACTACCGCACCATGGGCCTGGGAACCCCCATCTTCCTCGGGGGCGGCCGAGGCCGTATCATCGGTCCCGGCACCCAGCATAACCCCCGTGTGAAGAGACACAAGAAGGGCACCCCGCTTGCCCCGGCAGGGACCCTCATGGTCATGGGCGACCTGAAGCAGATGGATCCGCGCTGGCTCGTGGGGGTCAGTATCCTGGGATACGGCTGTTCCCTGGCCGTGGGCCTCGGCATCCCGATCCCGATCCTGGACGAAGAGATGGCCGCGTTTACGGGGATCTCGGACGAGGAAATCTTCACCCAGGTGATCGACTACGGAAACGATTACCCGAAAGGGCAGGCCAAAAGCCTGGGTCGCGTGAGCTATGCCGAACTCAACAGCGGGACCATCCGTTTCCAGGGCCGGGAGGTGCCCACCGTGCCCCTTTCGTCCCGCGTGCGGGCCCGGGAGATCTGCGAAATCCTCAAGGAGTGGATCCAAAAGGGAGAATTTCTCCTCGATGAACCGGTAGAGCCCCTGCCCTCGGCATAATCCCTAGGCCGGGGGAGCACACATGCGCCGGCCGTGCGTCCGACCCCTCTCGGGGCGCGCGCCGGCCCACTCCTTGTCTTTTTTCCCGGGGTGGGGGGGAAGAACCCGTTTTCGCCTATCCTGTCCTAATCACGCCGATCGCTTTTCCGTTTTCCCGAAAAGAATCAAGTCCTACCCTATTGATTCCGACTTAAGAAATAGGATGTACCCCAGAAAAGGGGAGGTGACGTATCATGGTGGACATCGTCATCGGACAGACCACGGCCCTCAACCCCAACGCCCCCGGGCCCAAGACGCATGGGACCGAGACGGAAAAATGGCCCCACAAGGAACGCCGGAAGAACAAGCAGGACCGAAGGCGCAGTGTGAGAGAGGGAATCTATGTGACCCTGTCGGTCAAGAACGACCGCAGGAAACTGAGAGACAGAAGGCGGAACCCCTGGTAGTGAAGAGGGGATCTTTCCTTGTGGGGAGACCGACACCCCGGTGCCCCCTGAAACCGAACGCCTTCGCGGGCGCACCGGTCCGTCCTTACACCCCCTCGCACCTCGAAAACACCCCGTTTTTGGATCCCGCGGAAATCGAGCACCCCTCGTGAGCCCCTCCAGGGATCGTTTCGAGCCTCATCGCCCCTTTGTTTCACTTTCCCGTCCCGTTCATGCCGTTGTACTCCAGACCATGTTGCGCTATAATGCCCCTTCATAAAAATAGCGATCGGCGGAAAAGATTCGACTGAAACCTGAAACGCATCACTAAGGAGGAAACCATGAAGCGAATGATTCAGGCCCTGGTGGTCACGGCCCTGGTGGTGGTCCTGGCGGGCTGCGGCGCAAAATACATGAAAGTCACCCCGCCGATGGAGAGCCCGCCGGAGGGCAAGGCCCTTGTCAACTTCGTCCGGCCTTCTTTCTTTGGAAAGGCCGTGAGTGCCTCCATCTGGGACGGGGAAAAGCTCATCGCCACGGTGTACGGAAAGCAGGCTTTTCAGTACGAGTGCGAGCCGGGAAAGCACCTGTTCATCTCCTGGACGGAATACAAGTCACCACTGGAGGCGGACCTTTTGCCCAACCACGTCTACTACGTCCTCTTGCGCACACGCATGGGAGGATGGCGCGCCCGGGTCCACCAGGTCCCCCTGAACCCCAATCATGAGCTGTGGAGCAAGGCCCTGGCCTGGCAGAAGGCGCTTCCCAACTACTCCTTCGACCAGGCCGTCCTGGCCACGATGGAAGCTGAAAACAAGGAAAAGATTCGGGAGTACCTCAGGAAGTACGAAAGCGAAATCAAGGGGACCAAGTACGTTCAGTACCTGCGACCCGAAGACGGTGTTCCGCGATAGAAATAGGCCGCCGGCAGGGGATCCCCCCCGTGCGGCCCCGGTTTCGCTAGGATTGAGAGACTCCCGTGCAGCTCGCCCCCGGCGGGGCGCCTGTCCCCGGGGCCTGCGAGGGGACGAGCAGAGATCGAACGGTCGAAGGCTCCCCGCAAAGCCTATCTCCGGGCCACGGGGCCCGGGCGGGCAAATCCATCGACCCGACACCCTCGGTGCGCCCGGCGGAGAGCCATTTGTGTTGTGGAGGGATTGTATAGATCGGGGGTGATGATTGATCCGCCCCTCCCGGGCCGGGGTCCTGCAGGGCCGCCGCGCCACGGGAGGGACAGGATTCACCCGCATCAATAGGGATGGAACTCCCGGATCCGGAAAGACTTTTCCAGCGCCGAGGGTTTCTTGCGGTACTCAAGGATCTTGAAGGTCCCTGTGAACTGGTTCACGAAGGGCAGCCCCGCCTTGGCCCAGCCCACGACACCGCCTTTGTACAGCCACACATTCTTGTAGCCGTACTTGTAAAGGAAACCCGCCACGTACTTGGCGCGGTGCGAGGTCCGGCACCAGACGTAGATCTCCGCGTTGGGGTCCTTGATCTTCTTGGGAATCGTGTACATGTGGCCCGCGTGGATATGGTCTGTTCCTTCGATGTGGAAGGCATAGAATTCCGGATGGGTCCGCACGTCTATGAGGTAGGCTTTCCTCTTGCCGGCCATCACTTCCTGGTAGACCTTGTAGAACTGGTCCACACCGATGATATGGTCCGCCGGAATCATTGCCGCAAATCCCTTGTGGACTTCCTTTTCTCCGGCTCTCAGCGGATTCTTGGCACCCCCTGCAAAGACCAGACCCGCAGATGCCAGTACGAACATTGCAACCACCGCGAATACCATCAATCTTTTCATTCTCCTAAACCTCCTGTAGCTGGATATTTGGGTGTGGATGGTTCTCGACCCCCGTCGAAAATGCTCACCCCCTTTCCGGATCACGGGTCGGGAAATAACGGCACCCGGTACTATAGGAGATCACTCGAAAATGGTCAAGGACATAAAAACCAAAGGCAGAACAGGAGGTTTCACGAGCCAGGCCCCCGGTCCACGGGGAAAAGTCATGAGCCCCGGCCTGACGATCTGCGCCGTCTCAGTGCCCTGATGAGCAGGAATAATGCGACTGCCGCGCCCGCCGACAAGACCACCGCATTGTACCGTGCCAGGATGGCGCCCAGCCTGCCCCGCACCACGTCCCAGTTGCTGCCGAGGGAATAGCCGAGGCTGATCCAGAGCAGGTTCCAGACCCCGCAGCTTGCCAGGGCCAGGAGTCCCACCTTCCAGGCACGAAGCCTGGAAATCCCCCCCGCCACAGAAATGACCGAGCGCACGCCGGGGAAAAACCTGTTGAGGAGTACGAGGAGGTATCCATACTTGCGGAACCAGGCCTCGGCCTTCAGGATATCCTCCGCCTTGAAAAAGCGGTAGTCCTTGTCCAAAAAGAAGCGCCTGCCCAGAGCTTTTCCAAGCCCGAACAGGGTCATGAAGCCCAGGAGACTGCCGACGGTGGTGACGGCGAAAACCCCGGCCAGGCCCAGCCTGCCGGTACCCACCAGGAATGCCCCGAAGGCGGTGATGGTGTCGCCCGGGATGGGGGGGAAAACGTTTTCCACGAAGGCGCTCACCCCCAGGGAAAGGTAGAGGAGGAGATCGGGTAACCCGTTCAGGAGATCGAGGAATCGGTCTAGGATCGTCAACGGCTTTATCCTTTGGCCCCTGCAAAGCGGGGCGGGAAGATTCAGAATGAATAGGCCGGATTATGGGTTTTAACGCTCAAAAATACAAGTCTTCTTTTTGCCTTGACGGGCCTGTCGGGCTTCTGTTAACTCTTCCTCGTCTCACTTGACGGGAGACCATGTCATTGATAAGCGGAGCAGGCGGCCATGGCCAAGAAAAAACTGACGCGTAAGGAACTCCTCAAAGGGGAAGACGAGTTTATCACCCTCTCGACCAGAGGCATCCTGTTCGTGCGGGCCCACCTCCGGGAGCTCAAGGCCATTGGCATAGGCATTGTGGCGGTGATTCTCATCTACCTGGCGGCCTACACCTACCTGGGCTACGTAAACCGCAAGGGACAGGCGGCCTACAATGAGGCCTACTACGCCCTGGTGGAGACGTTGAAGCCCGGCGGGGACCGCAGCGGACTCAAAAAGGCCGATGAGCTCTTCGCCAAGGTCATGGAGGAATACAGCCTTTCAAAGGCCGCGGATTTGGCGCTGCCACAGGCAGCCTATGTCAAGTTCCTCTCCAGGGCCTATGACGAGGCGGCGGAGCTATACCGGCGATACCTGGATGAAATATCCGAAAACCCCCACTACCGAAGCCTGGCCACCCTGGGGCTTTCGGCCTGCTACGAGGCCAAGGGAGAATATGGAGAAGCGGCCGAATTGTTGAAGCCCCTGCTGGAGGACCGCGGCAACCCCTTCCGGGACGCGGCCATGCTGGCCCTGGCGCGTATTTATCGTCTCCGGCACCAGCCCGAAAAGGAAAAGGCCCTGTTGGAGGAATTCGTGAAGGCCTACCCGGATTCTCCTTTTCTTGCCTTTGCCCGCTCGCGGCTGTGACGAACGCCCCTCCCTTTCCCAGATTCTGCTTGACAGCCCCCGGGCGATTCACTACAGTCACTTTGTAGCTAAGTTGTAGCTTTTTCCCCGAGGGATGCGCCATGATCATCCATGAGATACTGGCCCGAAACGCTAGGATGTACGGGGAGGAAATCGCCCTCATCGAACGGGATCCCGCCGCGAACAGGAGGGTCTCTCTCACCTGGCGCGCGTTCGACGAAATGGCCAACCGGGTGGCCAACGCCCTGATCGCCAGGGGAGTCCAAAAGGGAGACAAGGTCATCCACCTTATGATGAACAGCCTGGAGTGGCTTCCGTTCTACTTCGGCATCCTCAGGACCGGCGCCTGGGCCGTGCCCCTCAACTTCCGCTTCACGGCCCGAGACATCGGCTACTGCGCGGGCATTGCCGAGGCCAAGGCCATGGTCTTCGGGGAGGAGTTCCTGGATCGCGTGGACCAGGCCCGGGAAGAGATGCCGAACATCAAGGAATTTCTGTTCATGGGTGCGGAAGAGAAGAGGCCCCCATGGGCCGAGCAGGCTGAGACCCTCCTGCACTCGGGCAGCGCGCAAGATCCCGGCGTGGAGGTCGGACTCATGGACGAGGCCGCCCTCTACTTTACCTCCGGAACCACCGGCACTCCCAAACCGATCCTCCTTACGCATCGGAATCTGGAAGCGGCCTGCATCGTGGAAAACCGCCACCACAACCAGACCCACAAGGACAATTTCCTCTGCATCCCTCCCCTCTACCACACGGGATCCAAAATGCACTGGTTCGGAAATTTCATAGTAGGGGCAAAGGCCGTCATCCTGCGCGGCATTCAACCGGAGTGGATTCTGGAGGCCGTTTCCGAGGAAAAGGTGACCGTGGTCTTCCTCCTTGTCCCGTGGGCCCAGGACATCCTGGTGGCGGTGGAGACGGGGAAGGTGAACCTGGATGACTATCGACTGGACCAGTGGCGCCTCATGCACATCGGCGCCCAGCCCGTGCCGCCGAGCCTGATCAGGAACTGGAAAAAGGTGTTTCCACACCACGATTACGACACGAACTACGGATTGAGCGAGACCACGGGCCCGGGCTGCGTCCACCTGGGCATGGAAAACACCCACAAGGTGGGTGCCATCGGCCGCCCGGGTTTTGACTGGGAGTACAGGATCGTGGATAGTGACCTGCGGGAGGTCCCGGCCGGGCAGACCGGAGAACTGATGGTGAAGGGCCCCGGCGTGATGAAGGGCTACTACCGGAACCCAGAGGCCACGCGGGCCGCCCTGTGCGACGGATGGCTGCTCACGGGTGACATGGCGCGCGTAGACGAAGACGGATTCATCTGGCTCGTGGACCGGAAAAAGGACGTGATCATCACGGGAGGGGAAAACATCTTCCCGGTGGAGATCGAGGATTTCCTCCTGGAAAACCCCAAGATCCAGGATGCGGCGGTGATCGGCATCCCCGACGAACGGCTGGGCGAAATCGTGGCGGCCGCGGTCCAGGTCAAGCCCGGCGTGGACATGACCGAGGAAGAGTTCATGGAATTTTGCGAGAAATTGCCGCGGTACAAACGGCCGCGGCGGGTCTTCTTCGATGATGTCCCAAGAAACCCCACGGGAAAAATTGAAAAACCGAAGCTCCGCCGCAAGTACGGCGGCAAGGAAAGTTTCCAGGTGTGAGATCCACGGAAACGCACGGGCCTGACCGCGAGCCGGGCGCCGAGCCGACCACTCAATTTTGATTATGGAGGAACCATGCACAAGCTGTTGACCGATTCCCCGGGCAAGGAAATGCTCCTACTGGGCAACGAGGCCATCGCCCGAGGCGCCCTGGAGGCGGGTGTCGCCTTTGCCACATGCTATCCAGGCACGCCTTCCTCCGAGATACCGGAGCAGTTTTTCCGGATCTCCCAGGAGACCGATCTCTACTTCGAATATTCCACCAACGAAAAGGTCGCCCTGGAGGTGGCCGCGGGGGCGGCCGTCTCCGGGCTCCGGACCATCGTAACCATGAAGCATGTGGGTCTCAATGTGGCCGCCGACCCCCTCATGACCCTGGCCTACACGGGGGTGAAGGGGGGCCTGGTGATCATCAACGCGGACGACCCCTCTCTTTTCTCGAGCCAGAACGAGCAGGACAACCGTTACTACGCCAGGCTGTCGGGACTGCCCATGCTGGAGCCCACCAACACCCAGGAGATGAAGGACATGACGGCCCGGGCCTTCGTGTTGTCCGAGTCCCTGGAACTGCCGGTGATCATCAGGACCACCACGAGGCTGGCCCATATCCGCGGCGCTGTGACACTGGGGGATCTGGCGCCGCGGAAGACCCGGACCCACTTCCAGAAAAACCCCTTCCACTTTGTCTGCGTCCCGGCCGTTTCCCGCAACCTGCACAAGGTCCTCCTGGAGCGCGGTGCAAAAGCGGCAAAGGCGTCCGAGGATTCTGACTACAACCGCGTGGAAGGGGAAGGCCCCTGGGGCATCGTGGCCAACGGCGTGAGCTACGACTATGTCAAGGACGCAGTGGCGGACCTGGGGCTCTCGGACCGGGTGCGCATCCTGAAACTCGGCTTCTCCCACCCCCTGCCCCGGGAGCTTTGCCTGGGGTTCCTGAAGGAGGTGGAAAAAGTACTGGTGGTCGAGGAGCTCGAGCCCGTCAACGAAACGGAACTTCGTGCAATGGCCCAGGAGGCGCGCATCGACGTACCCATCCAGGGCAAAGGCGTGGCGGGCCTGTCGCGACTATACGAGTATGATCCCGCCCTGGTGCGCAAGGCCATATCGTCCTATTTCGACGTCCCCTACCAGGGGCCCGAGCCGGTGGACACCTCCCACGTCCCGGAGCTTCCGGGAAGACCGCCCAACCTCTGCGCCGGGTGCCCGCACCGGGCCACCTACTATGCGGTCAAGGAGGTATACGGACAGGAGACCATCTATCCCACGGACATCGGTTGCTACACCCTGGGACTCCTGCCGCCCATCTCCATGGCCGACTTCGTTATCTGCATGGGGTCCTCGGTCAGCTCAGGTTGTGGATTTTCGCGTGCCACGGACCAGAAGGTGGTCTCCTTCATCGGGGATTCCACATTTTTCCACTCCGGCATCACGGGCCTGGTGAACGCGGTCCACAACAACCATAAGTTCACCCTCGTGATCCTGGACAACGGCACCACGGCCATGACTGGCCACCAGCCCCACCCGGGGGTGGACACGGCTCCCATGGGCGTGGACCGCACCCGCATCTCACTCGAAAACCTGGTGCGGGGGCTGGGGGTCAAGGACGTTCACGTGGTCAAGCCGTTCAAGCTGAAAAAGACCATCGAGGCGGTCCGCGCGACACAGGAGTACGACGGCATTTCCGTGATCATCTCACAGGAATTCTGCCCTCTTTTCGCCAAGGCCACGGGGCAGGCCCGAAAGACAAAACCTTTCCGGATCAATGAGGCAAAGTGCAAGGATCACCGTGTCTGCATCCAGAAACTGGCCTGCCCGGCCATGTTCGTGGAAGGGGAACGGGTGAAGATCGATCGAAATCTCTGCATCGGGTGCTCCGTGTGCGCCCAGATCTGCCCGGAAAACGCCATCGTACCGGTGAAGGACTGATATAGGGAGGCGACAATGGAAACCAAGAGACTCGTATTCATCGGTGTGGGCGGCCAGGGCAACCTGCTCGCCTCCCGCCTTCTCGGGGAAGCGGCCCTGTCCATGGGCATTCACACCGTGGTGAGCGAAATACACGGCATGGCACAGCGGGGCGGCATAGTGGAATCCGCGGTCCTTCTGGGGGACGTCTCAAGCCCCATCGTGTCGGGGGGAGAGGCCGATGTGCTGGTGGGCTTTGAGCCGGTGGAGACCATGAGGGCCCTTGGGAAATGCAACAAGGACACCCTCGTGATCACCAACACCCATCCGCTGCCTCCATTCACGGTGGCCATAGGCCAGGGCGATTACCCCACCGTGGAAGAAAGCCTCGAGGCGATCAGCTCCAGAGTCGGGCGTCTGATCGCGCTGGACGGCAACCGGATAGCCCGGGAAGTGGGCAACCCCCTGGCCCTGAACATGGTCATGCTCGGGGCACTGCTGGGATCGGGGGCCGTGCCCGTGGAACCCGATGCCATGAAAAAGGTCATCTCTTCCTCCACGAAGAAGGCCTTTCTGGAATCAAACCTCAAGGCCTTCGATCGGGGCATGGAAGAGGCCACCGGGACCCGGGCCGCGGGATAGAGGCCCGTACCCTGAAAAACAGGGCCCCCTGGAAGGAGGGCTAAGGCGCCGCGGCCGACACCCCCTCCCCGGGGGCTGTTGCGCGTTTCCATCCCCTGGGTCCGTCATGAAGATCGCTCTCGTCTCTACGCCCTGGCCCCTGTTCAATCGGCCCTCCATCCAGTTGGCCACACTCAAGGCCTATCTCCGGGAACACCTGCCGGGCGCGCAGGTCCATGCCCACCATTTTTATTTGAGCATAGCCGCGGGCCTGGGCTACGGGCTTTACACGGAGATCTCCGAGAGCACCAGGCTTTCGGAAATACCCTATGCCGCCCTCCTCTTTCCGGAGCTGGGAGAGGAGATGGAACGCCTCTGGCGACGCGCGACCCGGGGCACGAAGGAGGCAGGGGATATGGCCCTGTCACAGGTCCGCCGGGCCCTGGAAAGGGAATCTCTCCGCGCCCTGGAGTCGGTGGCGTGGGACGGCTTCGACCTCGTGGGGCTTTCCATCTGTCTGGGACAACTGACCTCGTCGCTCTACTTCATACGCGAAATCAAGCGCCTCGCCCCTGGTTCCCGTGTGGTGGTGGGAGGATCTTCTTGCGCCGGGGAACTGGGCCGCAGTCTCATGACCGCCTTCCCCGCCATCGACCACGTGATTTTCGGGGAGGGGGAAAGACCCATGCTTCACTTGGCGCGGGAGGCGGCCTCCGGGAAATCCGTGCCTTCCCCTTTCCCGGGCCTCCTGTCGCCCGGAGATCCGGTGAGCCCGCAGGGATCTTCCCAGGTGGAGGATCCCGACACCCTTCCCATGCCTGATTTCGATGACTACTTCAGCACACTCCAGTCCCTGCCGCACGAAAAGGCGTTTCATCCCCGCATCCCCATGGAAATGTCCCGGGGCTGCTGGTGGCGGGGCGCAGACCCTGACGGCGAGCGGGGGTGCGCCTTCTGCAATCTGAACCTTCAGTGGTCAGGATACCGGCACAAATCCCCGGCACGGGTGGCCGGGGAACTGGAAATCCTGTCGGAAAAATACGGGACACTGTCCTTTTCCTTCATGGACAACCTGCTCCCCGCCCAGGGGCTGGGGGAGACCTGCCGACTCATCCGGGAACTTGACAGGGACTTTCGTCTTTTTGCCGAGATCCGCGCCACCACCCCCCGGCGCACCCTGCTGGCCATGCGCAGGGCCGGCATCCGCCATGTCCAGGTGGGCATCGAGGCCCTGAGCACGGGGCTGCTCCGCAAACTGCGGAAAGGCACCTCCACCATTGCCAACCTGGAAATCATGAAACACTGCGAAACCCCGGAGGCCCCGGACCTTTCAGCCAACCTGATCCTGGAATTTCCGTCGAGCGATGAAAAGGACGTGGCCCAAACCCTTAGAAACCTGGACTTCGCCCTGCCTTTCAGGCCCCTCAAACCCGTCTCTTTCTGGCTGGGATTTGAAAGCCCCGTCTGGCGGCACCCCGCGAGGTTCGGCATCCGCAGGACGGGCAACCACCCCCTTTACCGCCACCTGTTTCCGGGCCCCGTCCTGGGACGCCTCACCCTCATGACCCAGGGTTATCACGGCGGCCGGAGGCGACAGCGTCGCCTCTGGCAACCCGTCAGGGAAAAAACGGCCAAGTGGGACAAGGAATACCGCAGGCTGCACCAGAGCCCCGGGTCCGAGCCCATCCTTTCTTACGTGGACGGAAGGGATTTCCTTCTCATCCGGCACCGCAGGCCCGGCCGCTTCCATATGACCCACAGGCTCCGGGGGACCTCGCGGGAGATCTATCTCTTCTGCGGGACGAGGCGTACCCTGGACCGGATCCTTTCACGGTTCCCGGGGCTGGGGGAAGAAAGACTCCTGCCCTTTGTTCGAATGATGGTGGAAAAGCGACTGATGTTTCGGGAGGGATCGCGGGTGCTGAGTCTTGCGGTGAGAAGCCGCTGACGGGACCCCTACGGCTTCCGGTAGAGAGCAAGGACGCCCTCCAAGGGACTCAGCGGTTCGAGCAGTTTCAGGCCCTCGAAGCGAGGCAGGATCGGTCCGAGACCGTAGACCATGAACACGGCCCCGGGCCGGGCCCGTTCCACAATCATCCGGGCGAACTCCTCCTGCATGACGAGGTAGGTATAAAAGAGGTCGAAGTCCTCGAACCGCAGGCCGGTCTCGCGAAGGATCTTCTCATGCACCCCCGGGTCCGTGGAATCGCCTTGAAACAGGTACAAGTTCCGGGGAGGAAGGGGCAGACGCTTCGCACGGAGTCGTTCCGATACTTCATGGAAAAGCGACTGGTGCTCATCCAGGGTCCACTCGTCCAGCTCGACCCCCACCGAGACCCGGGCCAGGTAACTCATCAAGACGTTGACCCTGCCGTCCGCCGCTCCCATGTCCAGGAACCGCGACCCGCCCGGGGCCACGATTCCCTCCTCCAGAAGCCGTGGGAGACAGGCCGTCAGGAGACCCAGGTCCGTGGAGCGTCTGAATCCCAGGGGACCCGCGTCCCCCACCTTGCGGCGGTCATAGAAACCGGCCACCAAGGCCAGGGCGGCCTCCATATCCGGACCGATCCCGTAACGGTAAAGTCCGCCCCTCATGCCTCCCCCGTGGATCGCAGTTGCCGGAGAAGACGCCTCAGTTCCTCATGCAGGAGAAACAGTGTCTCCAGTTCCTCCCCTTCCAGGTCCCGAAGACGCGTGAGCGCCCCGGGATCCACGGCCTTGATGATCTTCCCGCACAGATAATTGACGCAGATCACATGGCGGGCCTTGAGGACACACCCCCCCTCACCCAGGAAACGGCAACTTCCGGGCCGCGTCGTAGCACCGGGCAGGTGGACCCCCATGAGGCGGTTGAGTAACAGGAGCAGGGAATCGTAGCGATCCTCGAGGCCCGCCCCGCAGCAGGAGCCCCCTTCCCGCGTTTCGCATTCCGCACAAAGGGCCGTGATCCCCGCCTCCGCCATTGCATGCCGGGAACGTGCGGTTGCGTCCTCGAGCAGTTTGACTCTGGTGGAAAACGCCTGGTCTTCCAGGAGGGTTGGGGCCCATAGGGCAAAAGCGCGGTTCGCCCAGGCTATCTTTCGGGAGATGGGAGCCGACAGGGGGGGAGGGTCCGAGAGCGGGGCCATGGACTACTTTTTTCTCCCTCCCCCGGCCTTTTTCGCACGGCCTTTTTTCTTTACGCCCGACTCTTCCTTATTCCCGAAGTTCTTGAGTCCCTCGGCCAGGTCGCGCAGTTTGCGGTCCACCAGGTAGTTGATGGTTCCGGCCGGGTAGCTGCCGTCGGCCTTCCTCTCGCCCGCCTTCTTGCCGGTAAGGATCTCGATGCCCTCGTCCACGGTACGCACCGGATAGATGTGGAACTTTTTCTTCTTCACCGCCTCCACCACGTCCTTGCGGAGCATCAAGTCCTGCACATTGGCCTCCGGGATCATGACCCCCTGATCACCCGTGAGGCCCCGCCTCAGACAGCAGTCGAAAAATCCCTCGATCTTCTGATTCACTCCGCCGATGGCCTGGATCTCCCCCTTCTGGTTCACCGATCCCGTCACGGCCACCGACTGCCGGATCGGCACCTCCGAGAGGCTGGAAAGCAGGGCGTAGACCTCCGTGGACGATGCACTGTCCCCGTCCACACCGCCGTAAGACTGCTCGAATGCAATGCTGGCGCTCATGGACAGGGGCTTGTCCTGGGCGTATTTTTTCCTCAGGTAGCCCGCCATGATGAGTACACCCTTGTTGTGGGTGCTCCCTGAAAGGTCGGCCTCCCGTTCGATGTTGATGATACCGGCCCTTCCCATGGAGGTGGACGCGGTGATCCTGCTCGGCTTTCCGAACATGTAGTTTCCCACCGAATAGACGGCCAGGCCGTTGACCTGGCCCACCACCTCCCCTTCGGTGTCTATCATCACGGTGCCCCGGTCGATCATCTCCTGGAGGCGCTCCTCCAGCATGTTGGACCGGTACCTTCGGGATTCCACGGCCTTGTCCACGTGCGCGGCCTTCACCACGGTCGCGCCCTCCTCGCCCGCCCAGAAATCGGCCTCCCGGATCAGGTCGGCCAGGGTCGGAAAACCGGTGGACACCTTTTCCTTCCTGCCCGTCATGCGCACGGCCTGTTCCACCAGGGCGGCCACGGCGGTCCTGTCGAAGGACCTGAGGTCCTCCTCGCCCGTGGTGGTCCGAATGAAGCGTGCAACCTGGCGGATACTCTCCTCGTTCCGGTTCATGGCCGTGTCGAAGTCCGCCCGCACCTTGAAGATTTTTCCCAAATCGTCATCATAGTAGCGGAGGATGTGATATGTCCTGGGATCGGACACCACCACCACTTTCACCTCCAGGTCGATGGGCTCGGGCTTAAGCCCGCTGGTGGTCACTATGTAGAAGGGATCATAGGTCTGGATTTCCAGCTTCTGGCTCTTGAGGGCCCGCTTGAGCCCGTACCAGACCCCGGGCTCCACCAGGGCGTCCAGCAGGTTGATCACGAGATATCCGCCGTTGGCCTTGAGCAGAGAGCCGGCCTTGATCCTGCTGTAGTCCGTACGCCACACGCCCGAACGGTCGAAGACCCGCTCGATACTCCCGAAGATGTTCTTGTAGGTGGGGTATGACTCGATGATCACGGGAGGACCCTCACGCTCCGCGTTGTCCACCAGCAGGTTCACCTTGTAGGATTGAAACTGATCCACGTCCGGAACCAACTGCTGCAGGCCGGGGACAGGAGGTTGGGGAACAGGCGCAAAAATCTGCAGGTTGTCGCCCATGTCGCTGAGCATGGCCTGGATATAGTCCCGGACCGTGTCGTCCCGGAATTCTTCGAGGATGGGCGCTGCCATCTCGCCCGCGTTTTTCATGAAAGTGACCCGGTCCATCTCTTCAAGCTTTTCCTGGACCTCTTTCTGCAGATCCCGCAGCTCCATGAAAATCTGATCGATCTCCTCCCGCAGCCTGGCCTGTTTCTCCTTCATGGCCTCGAATTCCTCGCGGGGGAAGCGTCCCTTCTCCACCATGGCTTCCACCTGGTCGAGGTGCATCGGGTTTCCGTCAACCAGGGGGACCACTTCGGGCCGTTTCACCTGGCCCATCTGAACGTCCACCAGGGCGAAGCCTTCCTCCTTGACCTTCTGATCCAGGCCCTTGAAGAAGCTCTTGCCCTTGCGCTCGTAGGCCTCCATGATCTCCTTCTTGAGGCTTATGTATTCCTGGCTTTCAAAGAGCTGCGGGATGGCCTTCCTGAGCGTGCTTACCAGGCCCGAGACCGCCTCCTTCAACTTTCGACCCTTGCCCGCCTCGAGCCTAATCAGGATGGGAGCCTCCGGGTCCTTGAAGTTGTTCACGTAGCAGAGATCCTGGGGAACGGGCCCCTTTCCGGCCATGCCGTTGAGCAACTTGCGCACCGTTGCCATCCTCCCGGATCCGGCCGCGCCGGTGACCAGGACATTGTATCCCCGTTTCTTGACACCCATCCCGAACCGGAAGGCCGCCACCCCCCGGTCCTGGCCCACGATCTCCTCCAGGGGCTCGATCTCTTCGGTCGTCTCAAAGGGCAGGGTCGCCGGATCCAGCGTCCACCGCAACTCTTCCACCGGAACTTCCACCGGCCTCTTCTTTCTGGGCATACATGCGCTCCTTGTCTTGTTGGGCGAGATCGGGTCGCCTTCTCGCGCGGCGGGCAACACGCCCCGGGAGGCGGCCTGAGGGGGTCTGTCCGCTTCAACACCCTCCTCAGGCCATTTCGATCCGTATGAATCGGACCTTTTCCCTCTTCCATTTCGGCATGACCACGCGTAACTCACCGTCTTCGTAGGTGGCGCGGGCCTCGTCCGCGTTCACGCGGCTCGGCAGGCGGATCGTCCGCGAAAAGGAACTCAACCTGCCCAGCAACCGAGGATATAAGCACCGGGCATCGAGTCGCCCGGTGACTTTCTCGCCCCGAATGGTCAGGGTATCTTCGGTGAGAGACAGATCGATCTCCTCCGGCTCAAACCCCGGGATTTCCGCATGCACGATCACCGCATCGGGCGTCTCGTACACGCGCGCGGAGGGAGCACCCACGCCCCGGCCGGCGTACGGGGTGTTCTCGAAACAGGAACGCAAATCATCGAACAGGCGATCCATGTCCCGCCGCATCTTGTCCATTTCCTCCCTCTGCCACTGGAGCAGGTCGGACATGGCGTTACCTCCTTACCGTCTCCGGTTACACTACTTCGCCTTTACTGAATTTTTCATTTTAGGTGGACCCAGGAACCGATGCAAGAAATTTCTCCCCCCCAGGGGAGCGCCGCGCCCGTCTACCGGCGTTGACAGGTCCCCGGCTTGAACCTATACTGGCTCCCGCGTTCAAACCATCCAGCAAGGAGATCCGATCACCCATGGACCCCTTTCCGCCGCTGCCCGACTACCACATGCACACTCACCTGTGCAAGCACGCCCAGGGCGAGCCCTCTGAATATCGGAGCGCAGCGGGCAGACTGGGCATTCCGGAGATCTGTTTTGCGGATCACAACCCCAACCCGGACGGCTACGATCCCCGCCATCGCATGGAAATGGATCTCTTTCCCGACTACCGATCCATGATCTCCGCCCTCCGGGACCCCGGAAACCCGACCGTCCTTTTCGGGATCGAGGCGGATTATTACGAAGGATGTGAAGCACACCTGGCCACATGGCTGCCGTCCCAGGAATTTGATCTCGTCCTGGGCTCCGTGCACTTCATCGAGGATTGGGGGTTCGACAACCCGGCTGAGAGGCATGTCTGGGACTCGGTTGACGTGACCGCCACCTGGCGCCGGTATTTCGAACTGGTGGGAAGGCTTGCCGACTCGGGGCTATTCGACGTGGTGGCCCACCTGGATCTGCCCAAGAAATTCGGCCACCGGCCCCCTGAAAAGGATCTTAGGGAGATGGTGCTCCCGGTCTTGGACCGCATCGCCGGTGCGGGCATGGGAATCGAGCTGAACACGTCCGGACTCAGGAAGCCTGTGGGAGAAATCTACCCCTCCTCATTGATTCTCTCCCTTGCCAGACAGCGGGACATCCCCATCTGCTTCGGCTCGGACGCCCATCGGCCGGAGGAAGTGGGATACGCCTTCCCCCGGGCACTTGCCCTGGCCCGGGAGGTGGGATACGACCGCCACCTTACTATCAGGGACCGGGCAATGTCCTTCGAACCCCTTCCAGCCACAGGGTAGCCCGGTCCTGAAGACCGCGATCCCTCCCCGGGGAGGATGCAACATGGACGATTCGATCCGCATCGGGATCAGCGCCTGCCTTTTGGGGCATGAAGTACGCTATGACGGGGGGCTCAAACGGGATCCCTACATCATCCACACGTTAGGAAGGTATCTGCACTTCGTCCCCCTGTGTCCGGAGGTGGAATGCGGCATGGGAGTCCCCCGGGAACCGGTGCGGCTCGTGGGCGACCCCGAAGCGCCCCGCATGAAGGGGGTAAAGAGCGGGCGGGATCATACGGCCGCGATGCGCGCCTGGGCACGGAAAAGGGTCCGGGAACTGGCTGCCCAAAATCTCTGGGGTTTCATTTTCAAGAGCAACTCGCCCTCATGCGGCATCGCACGGGTCAAGGTCTATCGCGGGAAGGGTCCACCTATGAAAAGAGGCGTGGGGCTATTCGCCCGGGCCTTTCAGGAACACTTTCCCCTCCTGCCCGTGGTAGACGAAAGCGGAATCCATGACCCAGGGCTTCGGGAAAATCTCATCGAAGCCCTCTTCACCATGAAAAACTGGCGGGACCTGTTGGGCGGCCGAAAGTCCCGGGGCATGCTCGCGGATTTCCACGACCGTCACAAGCTCCTCCTGATGGCCCACGGACCCGGGCATTGCAGGGAGATGGAAAGGCTCCTCGCATCGGACAAAAGGATCTCCCCCCGGTCCCTTTACGCCCGGTACCAAGTCCTCCTCCTGGACACTCTCAGGCGCCGCGCCACTCCCCCAAGGCATGTCAACGTGCTCCGGCATGCCGTGGGTTGTCTCAGGAAAACCTTGACCCCCGAGGAAAGAAGGGAACTCCTGGAGAGCATCGAAGACTACCGCCGGGATCGCATCCCCCTGATCGTCCCCGTGACCCTGGTGAACCATTACGTCCGAAAATACGGTGACTCCCGCCTCGCGGCGCAGGTCTATCTGAGGCCCCATCCCCTGGCCCTCCATCTACGAAACCACGCATGAGGGAGGAGGCCCGAGGCGTCTCGGCCGAGGGGCGGACCGTATGGCGGGGGCGTCTCTTCTCACGGTACGCTCTCCCCGTCGAACGCACATCCTTCGTGGCACAAAAAAGCCGGGCCTGCACATGGCACGCGGCCCGGCTTTCAGATCCCTTTCTCAGGGCCGGTTCACCGGAACGTCTTTTCATCTGTAAAGAAACAGGAAATAAACGGTCTTATTTGCTTCTCCCAAAGTCCTCCGTAAAGAATACAAGGTCCACGATGTCTACATCGCCGTCTCCGTCCAAATCACAATCGCAAGGATTGTCCGCGGAACACTCAACCCCGTTAAATTCCATAACAAACGACCTCAAATCCACACCATCCGAATCCTCATCTCCATCAAAATCAGCCTCAACGGGTGGAATATCTTCACTGTCGACAGGATCAGTTTGGAAAAGATACTCGCGTATGTTACTAAACCCATCCCCATCACTGTCTGCGAAGGCATCATCAACCGTGGGATTCAGAGCATAGCACTCCTCCCATCCATCATCCATACCATCTCCATCAGTATCGGGATCGATAGGACTGGTATTTATCGAAGGATCATCATCAGGTTTGAAGTTACTTTGATCGGTATCAGGGCCAATATCTGACAACGTCATCCCAATTTCCGTGCCGTCCTGGACACCATCCCCATCTGTATCCATATTACATGGGTCGGTCTCATCAGTATCTACAATTCCATTATGGTTTGCATCCTCAATGCCATCAAGTATACCATCATCATCAGTGTCAGCATCACCTGGATCGGTGCAAATAGTATCCTCCAAAGAATTGACAAGGCCGTCATGATCCTCGTCCATCGTCACTTCAAGTAGCGTCCTGTTCCCGGATAGATCATATGTATAACGAATACTCATTCCATCTGGGTATTCAACACGAGTGAGGCGGTTCAACCTGTCGTATTGATAGGTGATGGTACCTGCGTAGACCGAAGAAGCAAACATCAACCACAGGAGAAAACCATAAACGGCATTCCGCTTTTTTCTTGCCATTCTAAGACTTGCCTCCCCTCTATAATAGGAATATCACCAAGTGGAATTTCCCTTCAAAAATCACTTTCCTAGATCTTCCATGTATACGTATCTGGTTCCATTCATAAGTATCTCTTTTTCTTAGCACCCTTTGGACGCGTCACGGGCTTCCATTGCTCCTGCAAAAAATATCTCATTCCTGAAACCCCGGACCCGACCTCCAGGACTGGGGATTGAGCCGAACCAAGGCGCCGTCAAGGAATCCCGCAAGCCACCGCGAAGCACTGCAACTTGATGCCAGAAGTACACTAAATTGGCTTTGTAAAGATATTGCTTGCATTTTCGTCTGAAAAATAGTAGACGATGATCATGATAACGCCAAAGGAAACATTCTACTGAGCGAAGGAGGAAATCTTATGCAA
>JAFDIS010000013.1 GCA_019307945.1 Deltaproteobacteria bacterium
GCACAAGGGACAATAACGCCCAAATAGCATAAATTTAACAGAATTTTACAGCTTGAAGGCCCTGAACGCTCCGCTTTGGCCGCTGGCGGGCGTCAACGCCTTGGTGCCCCCTCGTCCAGGACGCAAATTTCGCCAATTTATGGATGGGCACCAGATATGAGGCCAAGCTGAGGGAGGCTATGATGAGGTCATACATCGAGGTAATGGGGTTTGAGCCATTGGTGGACAGAGCCTACGAGCCTGTCAACGAGGAGCTAGAATTCTTGAGAAGTTCAGGAATTGGAGTTTGCTAAATTAGTACTGAACATGAAATACAGGCAACAACTTTACAAAACTGAAATCATATTTTATTATATTAGTAAAGAATGGTTTAGCCAGAATGCTTTTTGAAAATTGAATACTGATGACGAGTAGGAAGGTGAAAGAATGCTATTGGTGGCGCCCCTGCTAAGGACGTGATTTGTACCAGGCAACAAAAAGGTCCCACGACTTTCCAGGTCTAAGGACCGAACAATAGGGCCGAAAACTCCAGGCCCCTGGGAGGTAGTCTTCCAGAAGGAAAAAGAAAAGGAGCCAACCACTATGAATAAGGAGAAATCGTATGATGTAAACAAGAAGTACATGACACAACAGGAGGTCGCAGATCTTTTTCGGGTCAAACCCGCCACCGTCAAGAACTGGCGGGATGCGGGTTTTTTGGAGTACTTCCAGCCTCCCGGATCCACACGGGTCTTGTACCCGCGAAAATCGGTGGAAGCCCTGGAAGAGAGCTGCACGAAGAGAGAAAAGGCAAAAATAATTCAGTTCAAGAGCACACCTGCTGAAGTCAAAAGGAAAGTGCCTGGGATGTCCTCCAAACAAGAGAAGAAATGGAGGATATAGCCATGGCAAAAAACAAGAATCATCATTTAGTTAAACGCGGGGATACATGGTATTTCCGTAAGCGAATTAAAGGGAAATGGATCAAGAAGCGCCTCTCTACTTCTGTGACAGAGGCGAGGCGCTTGAGGGATGAATGGCTGAAAGAGATCATGCTATTTGGGGAGATTCAGAAGCCCCAGTTAGATGACGGAGGACCGCTCTTTGGTGAAGTTGCAGGGAAATGGGCGAAGATTAAATCGACTGAAACCAAGGCATCGACCATGAGAGATTATCGAAGTGCAATGAATCTTTATGTCCTTCCCAGATTCGGAAATTATCCCATTAAGGAAATTTCATACCTGGATGTGGAGGAATTCAAAGCTGATTTGACTTGCTCCGCCAAGAGAATCAACAACATATTGGTTCCGATGAGATCAGTTTTCGCAATGGCCTTTAAGGAGGGAATCATCAAAGACAACGTCATGTCAAAGGTTGATAATTTGAGGACCGATGATCCATCAATCAATCCGCTTTCACTGGATGAAGCATTGAAAGTCATTGAAAGTGCCCATCCCCACTACCGAAATAGTCTGACTACGCTGTTATTTACTGGCTTAAGGTTTGGAGAGATGGCGGGACTCAAATGGCACAATGTTGATTTGATGAGAAAGACCGCCCGTATCTGTGAAACTCTTGTATATGGCACGGAAGGTAGACCTAAAACCAAGAAATCAAACAGAGACATTGATCTCTTGCCGCCTGTGATTGAAGCGTTGGAGAATCAAAAAAAGGCAACGTTCGGAAAATCAAAATATGTTTTTCTTGATGTTTCAGGTAAGCCATTGAATCCTGACCATGTACGAAAGGTCATCTGGAAACCGGCATTGAAAAAAGCCGGCATAAAATATCGTCCTTTGATGCAGACAAGACATAGTTTCGCAACAATCATGTTGTCAGAGGGGGAAAATATCGGCTGGATACAGAACATGTTGGGGCACAGTTCACTCCAGATGATTTTCACCAAATATTATGCATGGATTCCTAGAAAAACTAGGAATGACGGGTCGGCTTTTATGAAAGCTTTTGATTCAGCAAATATGGAATCATCCGGAAAGGAAGCTTCTCTGCAAAAAGTGACCCAAATGTGCCCCATCCCAAGGAAAAGGGCTTACGCCAAATCAACGTAAGCCCTTGAAATTACTGGTAGCGGGGGCCGGATTCGAACCAGCGACCTTCGGGTTATGAGCCCGACGAGCTACCTGACTGCTCCACCCCGCGGCATTCGATTAGAATATATAAACTCTCGCTACGTGTCAATAAAAAAGGCCCAGAGGCGTCCCCCTCTCCAGGGGATTGTTCACCCGGCCGGCAGCCAGACGGTGAAGGTGGTTCCTTTGCCGGGTTTGCTCTCGGCCCGGATTTCTCCCTTGTGGGCCGCCACTATCTTGTAGGAAATCGCGAGCCCCAGACCCGAGCCTCGCTCCCTGGTGGTATAGAAGGGCTCGAAGATGTGCATTAGTTCCTCCTCCCTCATCCCGACACCCTCATCGTTGATCCGGATCTCGACACCACCCGCCACCGCCTCGGTCTGTACCGTGATGGTACCGCCGTATTGCATGGCCTCCACTCCGTTGGCGATGATGTTCATGAATACCTGCTTAAGTTTGTCGGGATCGCATTGAATCTCACCAAGGTCCGGCGAAAACCGTTCACTGAATCGGCATCGGTCCTGCGGGTACACCTCCACCATGACGCGAATCACGTCCCTGACCACAGCGTTGATGTCCGTGGGACGATTGACCAGCCTGTATTCCTTGGTGAAATCGCCTATATTGGCCACCAGGTTTTCCAGGCGGCGGACTTCGTCAAAGATCATGTCCAGTTTCTGAATGGACTTTCGGTCCCGGAGGCTTTTTCGGATCTGATGCGAAAATCCGCCTATGATCATCAAGGGGTTTTTGATCTCGTGGGCCACATGGGCCACGGCCTCGCCCACGGCCGCGAGACGCTCGGATTGAAGCAGTTTCTTCTCAAGTTGCCGTTGCTCGGATACGTCCCGGATGATGGCCGTAAAGGTCACCCCTTCCTCTATTTCCAGGTACGAGAGTCCCAGCTCGATGGGAAACTCTTCTCCGCTCTTTCGAAGCGCCGTAAGGGACAGGGTCTTTCCGATGACCGTGGGCACGCGGCGTTCCAGAAAACGTTTCACATACCGCGCATGATCGCCGTAGCGAAGCGGCACGAGCATACTCAGGTTCCTGCCCAGGACTTCATCTCGGGTATATCCGAAGATCTTCCGGGCCGCATTGTTGTACAGGACGATGCGATGTTCCTTGTCGATGCTCAGGATGGCGTCGGTGGCCGTATCCAGGATGGCCCGGAATTTCTTCTCCGAGGCCCGCAGTTTCCGGATCAGACGCCGGTAGTCGGTAATATCCCGGGCGATCTCGATGAACTGCTCCGGATCTCCCTCCGCATTACAAATGGGATACATGAGACGCACGAACTCACGGGGCTCACTGCCCTCGGCGCGGTGGACGTGGGTGACTTCCACCATCCTGCGCGTCTTCTTGGCACGGTTCAGGGGGCAGAGCTTCCGATCCTCCCAGCACGGGGAGGCGGAACCGTACACCACCTCAAAACATTTCCTGCCCAGGACTTCCTGTCTGGATTTCCGGTAGCGGTCCAGGAATACCTGGTTTACTTCCTGGATGCGGTGCCGGTCGTCGATGACCATTATCTCTTCATTGATGCCGTTTATGAGGGCCTCGAGGTATCGGGACTTGGCCTGTAGCTCCTCGAGACGCTGCTCCCTTTCCTGAAGCCGGGCGCGAAGGGCGGTGAGTTCCGCCTCAAGACGGCGTGTGCGTTCGTCGCTCATGGCCTTCCTCCCAGGCTCGGGGTATAGAAGGCATATTCCAGGGCCAGGAGATCGAACATCTCGTCCGTCCCGGCCCGAATCGCCTGGTAGAGGGTCTTCAGGGTGGCCGCTTCCCCGAGCCGACGTCGGTATTCCGCCTCGGCAAAGAACTCCGGGTCTATGGGCAGGAGGGGATGATCCAGAGGGCCGTACCAGTTGACGCTCAAACTTTCCTTCAAGGAAAAGACTTTCTTGTAGATGTCGCGCAGCAGGTCCGTCCGCAGCACCGTGTTGACCTGGTTGATCATACAGTCCATGAGCCCTGCCAGAAAATAGACTTCGCGCATGCGGTGCTCCTGTTCCCGGTACCGGAACATGGCGCGTACGGTGTAAGCCGCGGCCCCCTTGAGGACAAAATGCGGGGGAGTCCGGGGGCTCAGCGCGGCGGGCTCTCCGCCAGCCGCGATCTCCTTCTCGAAACGACCCGCCAGGACCTTTCGCATCTGAACGAAGTGAGACGTCTCCCACAGGGGGCGCCGAAACTCCCAGGGTGCCCTGGTGATCAGGGAGGTTTCCTCTTCACGGGCTGTGCCCGGCAATTGAATCAGTTCACCCATCTCAGCCGTTCCCCTGTCTCCTCCGTGGATGTTTCCCTGACCGGCGGGCCCATTGAGGACCCCCTCAGGGCCTGGGATGGCAGGATTCATGGATCTTTTTCAGGCGCTCGCGGGTCACGTGGGTGTAGATCTGCGTGGTGGAGATGTCCGCGTGCCCCAGCATCACCTGCACCGATCTCAAATCGGCCCCCCGCTCCAGAAGGTGGCTCGCAAAGGAGTGTCTGAGGCCGTGCGGGGTAATGGACTTCCGGATCCCCGCAAGGGCCCCGTACTTCTTTATGATCTTCCAAAAACCCTGGCGCGTGAGAGGGCCGCCTCGCCGGTTGAGAAAGAGATAACCCGTATTTGAGGTCTTTCGCAGGGTCTCGCGGCCTTCACGCAGATAGTCCTGAAGCGCTTCGCG
This sequence comes from Deltaproteobacteria bacterium, assembly GCA_019307945.1. Classification (GTDB taxonomy): domain Bacteria; phylum Desulfobacterota; class DSM-4660; order Desulfatiglandales; family Desulfatiglandaceae; genus B17-G16. The sequence goes on from JAFDIS010000013.1 coordinate 4,742, forward strand.
GGCCCTGTCGCCCATGGGCACCAGTCGTTCCTTGGCGCCCTTACCGAAGGTGCGGACAAAACCCACTTCCAGGTTCAAGTTCGAGATCTTCAGGCCCACCAGTTCCGAGACCCGGAGTCCGGTGGCGTAAAGCAGCTCCAGCATGGCCTGGTCCCGCTGCCCCAGGGGTGTCGAAGGATCGGGCCCGGCCAGGAGACGCTCCACTTCCTCGCGGGTCAGAACAGAGGGAAGGCGCCTCGACTGCCGGGGCGTGGGCAGCAGCCTCGCGGGATTGTCCTGAAGGATTCCCTCGGCTGTCAAGAATCGAAAAAACATCTTCAGCGCCGAGACGTTCCGGGCCAGGCTGCGCGCCGAAAGCGCTCCCGAAAGCCTGCCCACATAACGCCCCAGGGTGTCGTATGTCACCCGGTCCGGGGGGAGGCCCTCTTCCACCAGATAAGAGGTAAAGCGTGCGATATCCCGGGCGTATGCCTCTATGGTGTTTTCCGCAAGGCCGCGCTCGACACGCAGATAATGGAGAAAAGCGTCGGCCAGTCGATCCGTCGCCCCCTCCGCTTGCTTTGTGTCGCATCCGGTCTTCAAGGCGCCTTTTCCTCAGAAATCGTAGACATGCCCGGCGTGTGTCAGGACCCTGGCCCCGTCCGGCTCCACCACCACCATTTCCTCCAGCCTCACACCCCCCTTGCCGGGGATGTAGATCCCGGGCTCCACGGTCACCACCGCACCGGATTTCAGTGTCACCGCGTCCCGCGGGGCCATGCGGGGCCGCTCGTGAGCCGCAAGGCCCACCCCGTGGCCCAGGGCGTGCCCGAAATAGGCCCCGAAGCCCGCCTCGCGGATGATATCGCGGGCCACCGCGTCGGGCAGCGTACTCAAGACACCATCCCGGATCTCGGCCATGGCCGCCAACTGGGCTTCCCTGACCGTCCTGTAGATCTTCCTGAACAACTCATCGGGCCCGTCAAGGAATACCGTGCGGGTCATGTCGCAGCAATACCCGTGGAGCTTCAAGCCCACGTCCAGGACGATCGCCTCTCCGACCTTCAACGGCCTCTGCGTGGGTACCGCATGGGGGAGCGCACCATTGGGCCCCGAGGCCACAATGGGCGGGAATGCCAGCCCTTCAGCCCCCGCCTCCCACGCGAGATTCTCGATCCTTCGTGCCACGGCCCGCTCCGTCATGCCCGGCCGCAGGTCCTCCACGACCTCGTCCAGGACGCGGCCCATGAGACGAGCCGACTCCTCGACGGCCCGAAGTTCCTGGGCGTCCTTGACCTCCCTCAGTCCCTCTACGATCCCCTCCAGGGGCTCGAGACGCACCGGCGGCGAGAGGCCGTCGATCTTTTCCCGCACCCGCTGATACAGGTTCCATGTCACCCAGTCAGGCTCGAAGCCCACGACCCGGCACCCCATTTCCGCAAGGAGTCCCGGCAACCGTCCAAGCAGACCCTCCGCGGGCACTTGCACCTCGAAGAGAGGCGCCTCCCGCTTGGCCTCCTCCCCGTAGCGGGAATCGGTCACCAGAACGCGTCGATCCTCTCTGATCAAAAGAGAACCGGACGATTCGGTCATCTGCATGTCGGTCGCCCTGAACCCCGATAGGTAGCGCCTGTTTTCGGGCTGAAGAATCCAGACCGTGTCCGCGGGGGATTCCTTCAGCTTCTCCATGAGTCTGTGCAGGCGTAGCCCGTGGTCGAATTCAAGCATGGGAAAGCCCTCGTGGTCTCAGGATTGGGTGGATCGGAAGGCGCGGCCCGGGAGAAATATTTTATCAAAGCAACGGACCGAATGCAAACCGCCCGGGGGCAGAAGCGACCCCCCCCTATTTAGGCCGCCTGCCCGTTACCGGAATTCATAGGTGAGGCCCAGTCCGATACTGTCCTTACCCCCGGCCAGCAGGCCCAGATGAAGGCGGTCCCCGAGACCCCGGCGGTAGGCATCGCGCACCCTGCGGTTGTGCTTGTGGGCGGCCCCCACGGCGCTGTAGATGTTTCCGCTGTACCAGCCTGCTTCGAGGAAGAGCAGCATGCCGCCCAGGACCTCGTGGTCCTGTTCAAAGGACTCCACGGCGGCCCATATGAAGAGACCGTTCACCAGAAAGGCCACTGCCGCGTCCCGGTACCGTCCGGTATATGCATGTCCCAGGCCCGGCACCACGGCCGCCAGCCCCCCCGCCAGGGCGGGGCTCTTTTGGGGGAGATTCCGCCCCTGGAGGCTTTTCTCCGCGAGGATTCGGGCGTTGAGAAAATCGCTCCCGCCGCTGCCCGCCCGGCGGAAGTACTCCGAGGCCTCCTCCCATCGGTCTTGCCTCATGCCGGTCCATCCGAGGCGGTACAGGGCCGCATATCGTAGATCGCTCCGCGGGTAATCCCGAATAAGCTTGCGGAAGTAGATCTCCGCCTCTTTCGGGACCCCCTGACGGTAGTAGGATTCTCCAATCAGGAAAAGCGCCTTGGCCCCTGATTCCGATGCCGGATAGGTCTTCAGGATATGACGGAATACCTCCCGGGCCTTTTCGTAGTGCCGGCCCATCAGGAGGCACAACCCCTTGAGCTCCTGTGCCAAGGGAACCTGGGTATCTTCAGGAAAAAAGTGGATGAAACGCTCGAATTCGGACACGGCGGCGTCGTACTCACCCTTGCTCATGAGATGCCGTGCGAAACCCAACTGTCCGTCCGCATCCAGTATAATCCTGCCCGCGAAGGCCCCCGGAGAAAAAAAAGCAAAAAGACATGCCAGGAAAAGGCAAACCGCCACGATCCGGTGAAATGCCACCCCCACTTTTCCATCCTCCCCGCAGGAATCCCCCCCACCCCTGTGCGCCCGGGGGGGGTGGTGCGATACCGAGGCCGTCTTGTGCCCGTTACGCAGACGCCGGTCAACATCCGGACCCTAACGGAGGCCGGGCGACAAGTCAAGCCGCGCCCGAGGAGTGTTGACAGAAGCTGGGAGGGATGTCTAGTATGATGAGGTTTTTGGTTTTCATCCGGAAATGGTTTCTTACGTAATGCCGAAGCCCTCTCTTCTCTCAGCGACTTTCTGTTGAGGGTGGCCGAATTGGACTGCTACCGGTCCTTCCCTTCTCTTTCGCGCTTGCGTAAACTCCACCACGGCCGGATCCATTTCCGTCATTGGAGCGGGATTGAATACCAGAGAGTGGAAAGGACGCCCCGGCTGCATCCGCCATGACCCAGGGAAGAGTCGTAGAATACATAGACCAGGGCCGCTTCGTGTGCGCCGTCTGCCTTCAGGACAAGGGCGGCAGGCTTCACCTGCTCACCCTGAATCGCCGGGAGGTAAATATTCCGCCCAAGCGGGCCCTTTCCATCTCCCGGGAGTCCATCCCCGTGGACCGGCCCCGTGAAGAGATCCTGGACCGGCTCCGGCGCGTCGAAGAGGCGCGCTCCAGCCTCAAGGAACAGGTCAACGTGCAGGAACTCTGGGAACTGATCCACGACGAGCAGGAGAGCTTCGACCATCGCTACCTGGCCCAGCTCTGTTTCGGTGAGCAAATCACGGACGACCACTGCTCCGCACTGATGAGGGCCCTTTTCGAAGACCGCCTCCATTTCAAGTTGAAAGACGGTCGTTTCCTCCCCCACAGCCTGGAAAAGGTGGAGGCGCTGATCAAACAGCGCGAGGAGGAAGCGATCCGCGAAGAACGCCTGCGGCAGGGAAGCCTCTGGATCAAGGGATTGACGGAAGGCCGCGAAACGGATCCTCCCGCCTGTGCAGAGGAGATCGTGGAGGTCCTGAAGCAGCTTGCGCTCCACGGCAAGGAGGCGCCTGATTACAAGTTCGGCGCGGAACTCCTCTCGAGGGCCGGCACCCCCGGCGGGCTCAGGGCCGCCAGGCGCCTCCTCGTGCGGATGGGCGTCTGGGAAGAGGACGAAAATCTCGATCTGATCCGGCTTGAAATCCCTACCGATTTTCCCGAATCCGCGCTCGAAGAATCAGAGCGCCTGGCCCGGAGGCCGTTCTCCGGGGAGGGCAGGGAGGACCTCAGAGACCTTCCGGTGATCACCATCGACGGTCCTGCCACCCTGGACTTCGACGACGCCTTGAGTGTGGTGTTCGATGGGGATGACGTAGTCGTGGGGATTCACATCACGGACGTGGCCGCCCTGATCCCGCCCGACTCTCCCGTGGACCGTGAGGCCCTCCTGCGCGCATCTTCGCTTTACCTCCCCGGGCGCCAGGTCCCTATGATTCCCCCCGATCTGTCCCAGGAGGCCCTGAGCCTCAAAGAGGGGTGTGACCGGCCCGCATTGTCGCTTCTTACCAGGTTCGACAGTGAGGGGAACCTGAAAGAACATCGTTTCACCACCAGCCTGATCCGGGTAAAAAAACGCATGACTTATGACGAAGTCAACGAGACCCTGTCCTCTGACCCATCCCTTCGGGCGCTCCACCGCCTCAGCGTGCGTCTGCGCAACAGGAGGGAAGAGCAAGGGGCGCTGCAGCTCTCTGTGCCGGAGCTCATTTTCCTGGTCGAGGAAAACGGTCTGTCCGTGAGACTACTGGAGCAGGAGACGCCTTCGCGCAACATCATCGCCGAGTTCATGATCCTGTACAACGCGCTTGCCGCCCGACTCTGCAAGGAGGAAGGGATTCCAGTGCTCTATCGCACCCAGGAAGCGCCCTCCGAGAGGCTCGAGGTGGACGAGTGGGGATATCTGTACTATGTATTTCGTCAACGCAGAAAGCTCTATCCGCTGAAGATGGACACCGAACCCGGCGCCCACGCGGGTCTGGGCCTCGACGCCTACACCCAGGCCACTTCCCCGATCCGGCGCTACCTCGACCTGGTGGTACAACGCCAGATCCAGGGGTTTCTGACGGGCGCGGGCCCGGTGTACACGGAGGAGACACTGGGGCGGATCCGGCTCTCCGTAGAGCCCGTGCTGCGGAATCTCTTACGCGTGCGGGTCAACCAGATGAGATACTGGACCCTCAAATACCTTCGACAGCAGGGCCGCCGTGCCTACAGGGCCTTCGTGCTGGACGTACTCAAGTCCCGCTACCGGGTGGTGCTCACGGACCTCCTTTTCGTGACGGAAGTCAAACGAAACGAGGGCCCCACCCTTTCCCCGGGCCGGCCGCTATGGGTGTTGTTGTCCAAGGCGGATCCATGGGAAGACATCGTGGAATTTGAGATCACCGATGCGCCCCAATCCTGACACCGGCGAGGGAGCGGGTCCCGCCCGGGCTGCGTTTCAATGCCCCGGAACCAGCCTTACCAGGAATCGGGCGATCACCTCCTCGCCCCGGCTCGCCAAGATCTCCCATACCTCCCCTTTCTTTGCCAGCGAGTAGCGCTTGAGCAGATCCGAACCCGTGTCGATCAAGTACCCGCGGTCTTCTCCCGTATTGTTCTTCCAGTCTCCCACGAACCCCTTGAAATTGACCGTCACGTCCGCCGTTTGGGGGGAGGGGGGATAGAGATCCAGGATTTTCATACGCTCTCCCCGGACCAATTCCAGTGTCTCGTTCTGCCCCAGGAGGATCCGGTACCCCTTGGCCTCCACCACGAGATAGGTGCCCTGGGGCAGCCGGGAGGCGGGGGCCCTGACGGGTTGTCCGCGGGAGTGGATGCGCACGGGTATTTCCGCGAACTTTTGGTGGTCCTTGCGGACCACGATCGCCGTGTTTCGCCGGATGCAGAAGGACTTTCTGAAATCGTGCAGTTCCCCGTAGCCCAGGATGTCCAGACTCAAGCCCCGCTCGTAATTGGCCTCGATATGGGAGACATAAAGGGAGTCGCCGCTCCTCAGCATGACACGTTCTCCGGGCCTCACCACGATGGGCGTGTCGTTGTTGATGGAGAGCACCAGGTACTTTAGCGCCGGGGGTTCGGAGCGAAATCCCGGTGTCTCGGGAATGATCCCGAACATCCTCATGAAGGCGTTGATCACCAGGTTGTGGTATCGGACCTTCAGATCGATGCTCGGGAGAAACTTGGAGGTCTCCACGCCGAAGGCGGGGATATGGTGGTGGGTCAGGGCATAATAGGTGGCCGACTTTCGCTGCTCCTTGTGGCGACTGTCCGGAGCGCCCGTGCGCGTGTTGTTGAAATGAAACCGGTAGAGTTCGTTTTCAATATGGGTATTGACCTCTCGAATGACCTCCCGGGCCATTTCCCCCAGCCTGATGGTCCGCCGGGATCCGGGAATCGTGTATTCTTCGCAGTCGGCGATGATGGACTGCCCGAAGCGCGTGGGCCCCCGCCATTTGCTGATGGGCTTCGGATAATAGTACCCGGATCCATCGTGGAGATTTAACAGGTAGTCGCTCTCCCCTATCAGTTTCTTGAGGATGGAGACGATCCGGTCTTCCATGCTGGGGACCGGCGGCGCCGGGGCGAACTTTCGGTTCATGTCACCGTGAGGCCCCCTGTGGTTGAGGAGGATGGAGTAAAAATTGGCCCGTGGAACCACGATGAGGTTTCCCTTTTCCAGGCTCATGTCCGCATAAAGATCCGCGGACAGGAACCCTCCGGGCTCATTGCCCTGGATGCCGCCGATAAGCATAAGGGTCTTTCCCGGTTTCCGGCCCCGAATCTTGTAAACATTCAATTCATAGGCCGTATCGGGAAAATAGGTCAGGTGCTCGCGCCTGGCCGAGGCACGCCCCGGAAACAGCAGGAGCAGGCAAAGCAGAATCGCCCACCCGAGTGCCCCGTTCGCCCTGTGACGCCGGTCAAGCATCGTTTCCCACTTCAAATTCCTTCTCTAGCAACAAACGCCCATCGTGGTTGTAGACCAATACGAACAGGCGAGTGGGTCTGTCACCCGGCCCTTCGAGGCGGAATTCTCCACGGACGGTCTTGAATCGCTTGATAAAGAAGATCTGCCCCCGTTTGAAGTTGACGGGCCTTCCATTGCGCAGGGTCGTTTTCGGATAGGACCTGAACCGGGGGGGATTCGATTTTTCGTCCACTGCAATCATGTGAACGTAACCGCGTACGGGGCCCTCTCCTTCCCGGATATTGACTACCTTGAAGGCCACCCCGACCCGCTGGTCTTCGAACCGCGTGGTCAGGTCCCTGACATCCACCATGGACTCAACGGATGATTCCGCCTTCCGAAGCTCCCCTGAAGCAACCTCCTTGGGGGGCGGTCCCGCATAGGGTGCCACAGTCCCCTGGGAGGCGGCCTTGGCCGCAACGACCGGGTTCGCCTTCCCTGTTTCCAACCCTGAGAGATATTCCTCTAAAAGGCCCACCTGTTGCTCAGCGCGGTACAGGTCTCTTTGAACCCTCTCGGCCTGGTCCCTGGCATCGGTCACCTCTTCCGAAAGCGCCTTGTTCTCCCGCCGGAGATCAAAATACCGGTTGATCACCAGGATGGAGGCCAGGATGTAGAGAGCCAAAAAGAGACTCGCCCAGAACAGGATCCGGGGAGAGATCTCAAAGCGAAGCACACGCCCCACGCCCCTGACCACCATGACCGTCAGAGGCCCGTTGTAAGAAACGCCTACCTTCGGTTTGCGTTCCCGTTTTCGGCGATCTTTTTCCAGGTCTCCCGTCTGATCTTCCACCGCTTCCCCCTCTTCACCAGCAGAAGCACCTTCCTGCCGTAATCCTCGTAGGTGTCCGCCACATATCTCTGACGGAACCTGACCATGGCCTGTCCGGGCCCGGTCAATCGGATTTTCCGGCCCTCCACCAGGACACGGAGCTTACCGTACTTCCGATTCAGTCCCGCCTTGTACCGCCTCCACGCGGACCGGTTCATGCCCCGGGAACGGAAGGAGGAGTCGTAACAGGCCATGTAGGCATCAAGATCCTTGTCTTCCCATGCCCGCCGCCAGGTGCGGACGAACCGGGCGATCTCCTCTTTTACTTCCAGGGGTTTGACCGGAGAAACGGCCCTCTTTCCTTCCTTGAAGAATTCCCCTACGATTTTCCAGGACGCGCTGTTTTTGGCCAGGTACAGCCGCTTTTCCCCGCTGCTGGTAAACCCGTTTCCCTGAAAGATCTGGTGAAATTTCGCCAGGACCACGCCGTTGACCTGAAAGAGTTCCAGCCCTTCAATCCGGACCCGGATCTTCTTATAACGCATGAAAAGCCCGGCCTTGTATCGCTTCCAGGCGGCGAGATCCATCCCCCGGCCGTTGAAACTTCCGGCGTAGGCGCCGATATAGGCGTCGAGATCTCCCCGCTCCCACGCCGAGCGCCACCGCTCAAGCGACTCTTCGACACCGGCTGCCTCCCGCCTGCGGACCGCGTCCTCCACCCATTCGATCTTGTCCGTTATTATCACGGGAGTCCGCCTGAGACGGATATAGCGCGAAAGTGTTTCGATGCTGTGGTTTTCCAGTACCACACATCCGTTCGTGTCCCGCGGCTTGAGCATCTTGTTCGTACCGTGGAACCAGATACCGTACCCCCCTCGACCCTCCAGTCGGTCCAGAGGATTGGGATAGTCGATGGGGTAGGCCCGCACACCGTAAGTCGAGGAAAGATCCTTTTCCGTGTAGGATTGGGTGAAGAAATAAACTCCTTCCGGAGTCTTGCGATCGTTTTTCCGCTGTTTCGGTCCGCCGTTTTCGCCCGTGGAGCAGGGGAAGACCACGGTGGGTCGGATGGACTCCCCCTTGTGAAACACCCAGACTTCCTGGGCCTCTTTGTCCACGACCACGGCGTGTTCACTTTCGAGCCCCGACCATTTCAAGAGGGCACGTGGGACCAGAGCGGCGCCAGCCGGGCATGAGGAGACAAAGAAAAACAGAAACAGGAACAGGCCGAAAAGGGGCACAGTCCTTACGGCCCGCAACGGGCCGCCCCTTGGATCGCATTCCCCCCTCCCATACCCCGCGGGCTCCAGCAGCTTCTGCGCGGAACCGTTCCCGGTCGAATTACCGGCGGCCCCGTTCAGTCCCTTCCCGATCCTCATGCGCTCCTCAGAACACCCGGTCGAAGATGTGGTCCACATATTTGAGGTGGTAGCGAAGGTCGAAGATTTCCTCGATTTCCTTTTCGGTCAAGATCTTCCGAAGATCCTCGTCCGCCAACAGGAGTTCCTTGAAGGGACGGCCGCTTTCCCATACCTTGAGCGCGTTTCGCTGGACCAGGACATAGGCATCCTGTCTTTCCAGGCCCTTTTCGGCGAGCCTGAGCAGGACCTGCTGGGAGAAGATCAGGCCTTTGGTCAGCTCCAGGTTTTCTTTCATCCGCTCCGGATGGACCACAAGCCCCTCCAGGATGCCCCGGAGCCTGTGGACCATGAAATCAGCCAGGATCGTGCTGTCCGGACCGATGACCCGCTCCACGGAGGAGTGGCTGATATCCCTTTCGTGCCAGAGGGCCATGTTCTCCATGGCCGCCAGTGCATTGGAACGCAGCAGGCGCGCGAGCCCCGAGATGTTCTCCGAACCGATGGGATTTTTCTTGTGGGGCATGGCGGAGGAGCCCTTTTGCCCCTTGCCGAAGGGTTCCTCGGCCTCGAGGACCTCCGTTCTCTGCAGGTGCCGTATCTCCACGGCGATCTTCTCCAGACTGCCCCCCAGGACGGCCAGGCTGGTGAAATATTGGGCGTGACGGTCGCGCTGAATGATCTGGGTGGAGATTTCCGCAGGTCGCAAACCGAGCTTTCCGCAGGCCTTCTCTTCAATCTCGGGGGAAATATTGGCGAAGGTTCCCACGGCCCCGGAAATTTTTCCGTAGCTGATCACCTCACAGGCCTCTTCGAGCCGCCGCAGGTTCCGCTTCATTTCAGCGTACCACACCGCCAGCTTGAAACCGAAGGTGATGGGCTCTGCGTGGATGCCGTGGGACCGGCCGATCATTACCGTGGATTTATGCTCCATGGCCCTGGAGCGGATAACGCCCATCAAAGACTTGACCCCCCGGATGACCATCTCCATGGCCTCCTTGAGGAGCAGGGCGAAGCTTGTGTCCAGGATATCCGAGGAGGTCAGGCCCATGTGAATGAACCGGGAGTCCGGACCCACGTGTTCGGCCACGTTGGTCAGAAACGCAATTACATCGTGCTTGGTCTCCTGCTCGATGGCCAGGATCCGATCCACCGAAAACGCCGCCCTTTTTCGTATAACCTCCGCCGAACTTTTTGGAATCAACCCCTTTTCCGCCATGGCGTCACATACGGCCAGTTCCACCTCGAGCCACTTGGCGTAGCGGTTTTCATCCTCCCAGATGCGTGCCATCTCGGGCCGCGTGTACCTCGGAATCACTTTCCGTCCCTCCTCACGTCCGTCCGCGGGGGCCTCAGGCCCCCCTGGCCGTGGCGATCACCGCCCGCATGAAGGCGAGCAGGTCGTCCGGCTTGCGGCTGGTCACCAGCTTGTCGTCCACCACCACCTCCTGTTCCACCCACCGGGCGCCGGCGTTGACCAGGTCGTCCTTGATTGCGAAGAGGCTCGTCACGGTCCGGTTCTTGAGGATGCCGGCCTCGGCCGGCATCCCCCCGGCTTGGCATATCTGGCGGGCCGTCCTCGGCCTACCACCCCCAGGTGAGGTACTTGTGGATGGAGTCCGAGGCCTTTCTGCCGGCGCCCATGGCCAGGATCACCGTGGCCTGGCCGGTGACGATGTCGCCGCCGGCCCACACGCCCTTCTTTGTGGTCTTGCCCGTCTCCGGGTCGGCCACGATGTAGCCCCACTTGTTGAGAGCGAGGCCCTCGGTTGTCTGGGTGAGCAGGGGGTTGGCCCCCGCGCCCACCGCTATGACCACAAGGTCGCACTCCATGGTAAACTCGGAGCCCTCCACCGGCACCGGCCGGCGCCTGCCGGACTCGTCCGGCTCTCCCAATTCCATCCGGATGCATTCCATGGCCTTGACCCTGCCCTGGTCGTCCCCGATGAAGCGCTTGGGGTTGGTGAGCAGGAAGAACTCGATCCCCTCCTCCTCGGCATGGTGGATCTCCGCGGCCCTGGCGGGCATCTCCTCGCGGGACCTGCGGTAGACGATGCGCACCCGGTCCGCCCCCAGGCGCATGGCCGTACGGGCCGAGTCCATGGCCACGTTGCCCGCCCCCAGGACCACCACGTCCTTGCCCTTGACAATGGGGGTGTCGTACTCCGGGAACAGGTAGGCCTTCATGAGGTTGGCCCTGGTGAGGTACTCGTTGGCCGAGTAGATGCCGATGAGGTTTTCCCCGGGCACGTTGAGGAACCGCGGCAGGCCCGCGCCCACGCCCACGTAGACGGCGTCGTAGCCCTCCTCGAACAGTTCGTCCACGATCACGGTGCGGCCCACCACCACGTTGCACTGCACCTCCACACCCAGCCGTTCGAGAAAGTTCACCTCCTGGAACACGATCTCCTTGGGCAGCCGGAACTCGGGGATGCCGTAGACCAGCACCCCGCCGGGCTTGTGGAAGGCCTCGAACACGGTGACATGGTGGCCCTTCAGCACCAAATCGCCGGCCACGGTGAGGCCGGAGGGCCCGGAGCCCACCACGGCCACGCGCTTGCCCGTGGGCTCGGCTTTGGGGGGGAGCTCGCCCTTGCCGTGGGCCCGCTCCCAGTCGGCCGCAAAGCGCTCAAGGTTGCCTATGGCTACCGGGTCGCCCTTCTTGGCCAGGATACACCTGCCCTCGCACTGGATCTCCTGGGGGCAGACCCGGCCGCAGACGGCCGGCAGGCTGTTGCGCTCCCAGATCTTGTGGATGGCCTTGGTGAATTCGCCCTCCCTGATAAGCTTGATGAAGGCCGGGATTTCCACCGAGACGGGGCAGCCCTCGATGCAGGAGGGTTTCTTGCACTGCAGGCATCGCTCGGCCTCCTTGACGGCCTGCTCTTCCGTGTACCCCAGGGGCACCTCGTCGAAGTTGCGTTTCCTTACCTGGGGATCCTGTTCGGGCATGGGTTGCCTTGGGATCTTTTCCGCCTTTGCCATACTATACTATCCTCCCCTTTATGCTCCTCCCTTGCGGCACGCCGCAGGGGCTGTTGTCCTCAGCCGGTTCACGCCTGGCACTGACAGGTGTGCTGCTCGTAGGCCAGGGCCTCTTCCTCCTTGTAGGAGGACAAGCGCTGCATGAGCTCGTCGAAGTCCACCTGGTGGCCGTCGAACTCCGGGCCGTCCACGCAAGCGAACTTGGTCTCGCCGCCCACGGTGACACGGCAGCAGCCGCACATGCCCGTGCCGTCCACCATGATGGGGTTGAGGCTCACCATGGTCTTCACCTTGTACTCGGCGGTGAGCTTGCAGAGGAACTTCATCATGGGCACCGGCCCGATGCCCACCACCAGTTTCACGTCCTTCTCTTCGAGAATCTGCTTGAGCACCTCGGTGACAAAGCCGTGGTGGCCGTAAGAGCCGTCGTCCGTGCACACGTGAAGCTCGTGGCTGGCCGCCTTCATCTTGTCCTCCAGGATGAGAAGGTCCTTGGTCCGGGCGCCTATAACGGCTATGACGTGGTTGCCCAGATCCTTGAGGCCCCGGGTGATGGGGTGGAGCACCGCCACGCCCGTGCCGCCGCCCACGCAGACCACGGTGCCCAGCTTTTCCAAATGGGTGGGGCTTCCCAGGGGGCCGATGACGTCCTGGAACTGCTCGCCCCTCTGCATGGACTTGAACAGGGCCGTGGATTTCCCCACCACCTGGTAGATGATGGTGATTGTCCCCTTGGTGGGGTCCGTGTCGGCCATTGTGAGGGGAATGCGCTCCCCTGTTTCGTTGGCCTTCAGGATGACAAACTGGCCAGGTTTGGCCTTGCGGGCGATGAGGGGGGCACTGATCTCGTTGAGCACCACCGTGCCTCCGGCCATTTCTTCCCGTCGCAATATCTCGAACATCTCATGACCTCCGCATAAATTTTTATTCGTGTCTCCTTATCACAGGGCGCGGAAGGGTGTCAAAGGAAACCATCACCATCTGGAGCTGCTTGACCTGCGCCCAGTGCGGTGTCCGTTGCCCCGCGAACATCGATTTTCCTGATTTTGTCCGCCGCATGAGGGACCGGGCCCACGGCCTGGGCTACGACGGTGTCCGGCGCACAACGCTATGCTGCAGACCGTCACGGCCATTCAGGCCCAGGGCGCCCATCAGAAACGCACCGCCTGGGTGGGGGACGGTAAGATCGCACAAAAAGGCGACGTGTTTTATTTCGTGGGCTGAAGCCCCTATTTCGACGTGGTCTTTCGGGACATAGGAGCGGGTTCTGTCCGGAACACGCGCAATATCCTGGAAATCCTCAACCGCGCGGGTATCGAACCCGTGGTGAGCGACGAGGAGAGTGGGGCCACCAACGTGCCCGGCGTGTTCGCAGGCGGCGACGTGGTCAGCAGGCCCCATATCGCCATCCGGGCCAAGCTGTCGCGGGAAATTGAGTCTCTCGGCAAGAAACTGGATCGAGAGATTCTCTGACCCGGCTTCCCACCCGAGCCAAATCCGGAGCCCCCGGAGACGCGACCCTCAGCACTGTCTCGAAATCGCGGGCGCCGGGGGCTTTCGTTTCATGCATAAACTTTAGGCCGGCCCCACCTTCCCCTCTTCTCCCCGGCTCGGTTCAACATTCAGGCAAGCACCTCTTCCAGGTCTTCGAAGGCATCCTCGATGAGATAGAGGACCTGGTCCAGTTCGTTCAACCGCCTGGCCAGGAGGTGCTCCCGGGCCTGGGCCTTCAATGAGACCAGGCGCTCCACATGGACCCCGAGCCTTGACCGGATGTTTTCCACCACGTTCGGATCTTCGTGAATGTCCGCCACATCATCGATCAGGTCGTAGAGTGAGACGTCGCGCTCGGCAAGTTCCGGACGACCCACCTGGTGGAGCATGCCGGCAGTGCCTGGAAAGAGTTCGATAAAGGGCTTTTCGTAAAAAGGGATCAGGCGGATGTCAATCTGCATGCACCGGCTCATAGAAAATCACCCCCGGGTTCCTTCACGACCGGGAACCCCGCGCGGCGGGGCCTCCGGATCCACGGACACGAGGCGCTTTCGAAGCTCAAGGGCCTCCTGGCCGTTTGGATAAAAATCCTGCCTCCTGCCCACGAGTTCGTAACCCCTCCGGGCGAAGAGTTTTCGGGCACGCAGGTTTCCCGAGGCCGTATGAAGCACCAGGGTCTCCGCCCCGAGACTCAGAGCCGCCTCCTCGGCTGTCCGAAGCAGAAAAGGCCCCACCCCGCGGCCCTGCTCGGCCGGAGACACGGCGATTGCCAGGAGTTCCGCATCCCGGGGACTGAAGGAAGAACCAATGGAAGGCCCCACCATGGCAAAGCCCACCGGCCTTCGTCCTTCCACCGCGATCAGGGTCACGGTAAGCCCCAGATCGAACCACTGCCGCAGGATGCGATCATAAGGGCCGTACACCCGGAACACGCTACGGCTCACCTTTTTCACAAATGAGAAGTCCTGGGGCCGGGCCATCCGCACGCGAAACAGGCCCGGTCCGGCCCCACCCCGAACGGTTCTGCCGGGGGCTGAGGGGATCGGCGCATTCCCGCTCCGGCGGGCGCGCCTCAAGCGGTCCATACGTTTGTGCTCTCCGTATTTTCCAAACCTTCCACGATTGCCCATCACCCTAAGGGTCGAAAAGGCCCGAACGTGCCATGCGGCGCATGCCTCTACCTGGACACCATCTATTCCAAAATCCGCCAGAACGGGGCCTGGGAGTCCCGGGCTTGCTCCATGACTCTGCCAGTAAGCCCGGGGTCCGCCCCGGAGAGCAGCGCCTGCTTGTCACACTGCGTCTGATCGCTCAGTTCCCGGAGGACCGCCTTGACCGATTCTCTCAGCCCCGACAGGTGATATCCTCCCTCCAGGGTCACCACCAGCTTCCCGCCGCAGGAGGCATCCGCCAGGTCCATGACCGATCTGGTAAGACCGGCAAATCCCTCGGGCGTGACACGCATCCCGCCCAGGGGATCGCCTTCATAGATGTCGAATCCCGCCGAGACCAGGATCAATCCGGGGTCGAAGGACCTTCCGATCGGCGCAAGGACCTGTTCGAAGATGGCCATGTATTCACCGTCGCCATGGCCCACGGAGAGCGGAATGTTCACCGTGAATCCCAGGCCGTCACCAACGCCTGTCTGGGCCGCGCTGCCCGTACCGGGATAATAGGGAAACTGGTGCGTGGAAAAGTATAGGACCGTGGAGTCATCTTCGAAGGCGTGCTGCGTGCCGTTTCCGTGGTGAAGATCCCAGTCGATAATGAGGACCCGCTCGATCCCGTGACTTCGTTGAGCGTACCTGGCGGCGATCACCACATTGTTGAAAAGGCAAAAACCCATGGCCCGTTCACGCTCAGCATGGTGACCGGGGGGCCTCACCAGGGCAAAGGCATTGTCCAGTTCCCCTTCAAGCACCCGGGAGACCGCCTCGCAAAGCCCCCCCGCGGCCAGGAGGGCCGCATCATAAGAGCCGGGTGAGGTGGCCGTGTCCGGATCCAGGGATACGAAATCCCGCCCCCGGGTAGCCGCCACCCGCTCCAGGTATCGCGGCGTGTGAAACGAGAGGAGTTCTTCCTCCGTGGCCTCCCTCGTGGGAATCTCGTGAAAGGCCCCCGCCATGTCGGACCCGTCCAGCATGTCGTAGATGACCCGGAGCCTATCCGGGCTCTCCGGATGCCCGACCCCGGGCAGGTGGTCCATGAATCGCACATCTCTTACTATTCCGGTCCTTCTCATCTGTCCACTCCGACCTCCTTACCGTTTTCAACTCCCCGCCGGCCCCGGCGGGAATGCCCGCAATCCACAGGGCGGGCAACGCGAAAGATCCGCGGCGGCCCTTGATCCCCGGCTGCTTTGTGTATAAATTACGGCATCCGGGGGAGCATTGCCATGTTTTTTTTCGTTGCGGGAGTCCAGCCCAAGACGGTCAAACTTGAAGATCGACCGAGGCTGTGCCGGACCTGCGGCCTGCATCAGGCCAGACTCGTTCGGATCGATCATTATCTTTCTCTTTTTTTTGTGCCCCTCCTGCGCGTGAAAAAGGGCGAAATCGTCCTGCGGTGCGAGCGTTGCGGCGCCATGTCTCGTCCCGGGGAAGCGACCGCCCGGGAGAGCCCGCACGCAGACCCTCGTGTGTGCAGATCCTGCGGGGCGCCCCTGGAATCTGGTTTCCGCTACTGCCCTCAGTGCGGGAAACCCGTCCCTTGAAGGTCCAGCGGCCCTGAATTTCCGCTTGGTCCAGGCCTTTTCTTGGACCGAGGCGTTGACGGGGGGAACTCGATTTTCTATAATCCCGTTCGGTTAACCGCCATTGCAGAATACCGCCCGGAGCCCTGCCTCAAATTGCCGGGCCACCCGGACAAAGAGAGAGGAGGAAACAGATGGACAAGAAAGCTGCCGTGATCGGCGCAGGAAACGTGGGAGCCACCGCCGCCATGAGACTGGCGGAAAAAGAACTGGCCGACGTTGTGCTCATAGATATCCTGGAGGGGGTCCCGGCGGGAAAGGCCCTTGATTTGATGGAGGCCGCACCCATTGAAAAGCACGACGCCAAGGTGGCCGGCGTTTCCGGGGACTACGGAGCTGCCGAAGGGGCGGACATCGTAATCATCACCGCTGGTATCCCTCGAAAACCGGGCATGAGCCGTGACGACCTATTGTCCACCAACATGGGCATCATGCGTTCCGTGACCGAGCAGATCGCCAAGGTGGCACCCGAGGCGGTACTCATCATAGTGAGCAACCCCCTGGACGCCATGTGCCACGTGGCCTACGAGACAAGCGGGTTCCCCAAGAACCGGGTCATCGGGATGGCGGGAGTCCTGGACTCGGCGCGTTTTCGGACCTTCATCGCCATGGAGCTTGGCGTATCGGTGGAAAACACCCATGCCTTCGTGCTGGGCGGGCACGGAGATACCATGGTACCCCTGCCGCGTTATTCCACGGTGGCGGGCATTCCCATCACCGAACTGCTCTCTCCTGAGCGGATCGAGGCCCTGGTGGATCGGACTCGCAACGGCGGTGCTGAAATCGTGGGGCTCCTCAAGACCGGGAGCGCCTACTACGCGCCCGCCTCGGCGGCAGTTGAAATGGCCGAGGCGATCCTCAAAGACAAGAAAAAGATCCTGCCCTGCGCCGCGCTCCTACAGGGCGAGTACGGCATCAAGGATCTCTTTATCGGGGTCCCCGTGAAGCTGGGAGCAGGGGGCGCTGAGGAAATCATCCAGATCCGGCTCACGGATGAAGAGCAGGCCGCCCTCAATCACTCGGCCGACGCTGTCCGGAAACTGGTCGAGGATGTCAAGCGCCTGAGTGCGTAAGCCCCTTCGGCCTGCCTTTCACCCGCCGCCCGGCGGATGGGAGTCGCTTTCCTCAAGACTTCACCTGCCGGGGGGCACTCCCGATCGTCCCCTATTCGATCGGCCGCCGGGCTCGATGCGCGTCGGACTCCTGCCCCAGGTCCCCGTTGCCCCTTTGGCTGGGGCGCGGCCTCCTGCGATGAAGGCCCCCTGAGATAGAGCCCCCGGGTCCAGGTGTTGCCTATCGTGCCCCTCGGCCACCGCCCTGGCTTCCGAACGGCCGGTAGAGGGGATCTCCCACCAGAACCATCTGCCAGGACAGAAAAGGTAATGAGAGCATATAGCACTCTGCCAGGGTAGCCCGGCCCTCCACCAGCAAACCGAAAAAGGCCTCGGGCAAGGGGAATGCCTGCACATAGGGCTCCCCCACCGGGCCCAGCGTGGCAGCCACTCCGTCTTCCAGCATCCGCTTGCACCATACCTGGCTGTTTTTCCCCCGCATTGTGGCGCACTCGGAGCTTGCGATGTGAAACCCCACCGCTCCCGGCCTCCAGTCAAACGCATCCACATACCGCGCCAGACTGTACCAGCCGCAATAGAGGGCCGCGTCCGGGCAGTCGCCCGCCTGGAAGAGTTCGGGCCTGTCGTTCACCACCACCTTCAACCGCCCGGTCTTTCGAACCCTTTCCGCCGCCAGGTGGATGGAGAGATCATAAAACCCGTACCCCATCCCCGTCTTCTTGGCGTGGGCTTTATCCGGCCTGGGCCAGCGGGCATCGAAGTAAGCCGTCCCCGAAAGGCCCCTCTTTTCCGCCTCCAGGCCGTCACGGACGATCCGCCGCACCACATCCTCGGAAGGACCATCCAGCCTGCTCACCATCAGGACGCGGTCTCTTGGGATGGACAGCTTTCGCTTCCTGAAACCGAGGAACAGGGGATTGGGGATCCAGCCCTTGAGCGGATAGTCTTGCACGCGAATCAGGGTCAGTTCCGAATCAAACGAAGAGCGGTAGTCTGTTTTGGTGAGCGTAAGGATCCGGCCTCCCAGTCGAGCGATCTCCTTCTGAAGGCGGGCCTTTTCCTTTTTCTCTTCCGCGGCCAGGGCCTTGAGGCTTTCCCTCAAGGCCTTTTGCTTTTCCCTGAGCGATTTCACTTCCCGCCTTTCCTCCCGGCTCAGGGAGGGAGGCGCGATCTTGAGCGGGAGCCCGAAGACGGTCACCAGGCAGCGAATATTCCACAGCGGGTCTTGCTTCTTGAGATATTCCCTGACCCTCGGGACCACCTTGCGCTCATACTCTTCCCGGGAACAGGTCTCCTTGTCCGTGATCCAGAGTTCCAGCAGGTTTCGGGCAGGGATGCCGCGCAGTCTCATGTATTCCCGCGCAAGGCCCACGCTCGCCCGCGCATTCTTGTTGGCGAGAACCAGCACCTGCTCGGGACCCAGGGCTGATGCCGACGGTATCCACCCGAGGAGCAGACTCAACACCCCGATCAGACGGCAAAACCGTTTTTTGGGCATACCGCGATTCCTTTCACCCCCCGTGCCGCTTCCTCCCTCCCCTTTTCCCCGGCGGTCCGGAGATCCGGGAATAAAAGTCCAGGTACCGGGCCAAGGCATTCTTCATGTCCCTGCGGTGGCGGACCTCCTGGATACCGCGGATGTCCCGGTAGAAATCCAGGCGGTCGTAGATGGCGGGAGAAAGAGGATGAAGGGTCCGGGCCCGGAGGGCCTCTTCCGGGGCCGTCAACCCATGGGCTTTCATTACCCTTGGGCCCGTAAGTGAAACCAGGGCCCCCGGCTCCGCAATGGTAATATCTCCCAGGGCCGCGTAGCTGCAAACCACTGCGCCGGTACAGGGATTCGCCAACAAGGAAAAATAGGGCAGACCGCGGCCTTTCAGGCGAAGGATCGCCTCCACGGTCTTCACTGTCTGCAACAGGGCCGAGGCCCCCTCGTAGAGCCTCGCGCCGGTGGAACAGGACAGGCTCACCAGGGGGAGGTTTTCCTGGATCGCGTAATCCACCGCCCTTCGCAGTTTTTCTCCGAAGACAACGCCCATGGAGCCTCCGCAGAAATAGAACTCGCCCACGGCCATCACCACCGGGTAGTGGTGTATCCCTGCGCTTCCCACCACCAGGGATTCCTTGAACGGTGAGCGTCCTTGCTGTCGGGCCAGGAAGTCGCGGTAGTTGCGGGTGATCCATTTTTCCTCCACCAACTGGTCCACGGACAGGTCCCGGTAGAGTTCATGGAACGTCCCACTATCCGCCAGGCAGTCGATCCACCCGGAGGCACCCATGACATATGTGTGCCCGCACTCAGGGCAGACGTGAAAATGCTCCACGAAGTCCTGGACCGAAATCCGTTTCCCGCACCCTTGTGCCTCGCATAGGAAGAATTCCGACCCCTTTTCCCCTTTCATGACCCCATAGTCGTCCGGGAGCTCCAGGGCGCTGGAAAACCGCTGGATTTCCAGTTGCGGGGGTGACTTTCGGAGCGCCTTCTTGATGGGCTTTTCCACGTACCGCCTGATGTCGTGTAGCCTTCCGCTGCCGCGGGTGGCGCCGTATTTCTTGGCCCTGGCCCGGCGTTTCCTCACCAGTCTCTTGATCCTGGACCGGGAAAGGTCCTTGACGACGCGGGTTAGAAATTCTCTGGTGTTTTCCGCCAAGCGGTCGGCGTCTCCCACCATTTCCGGCGAAGGGACGATGCGATGGACCGCTCCCAGTTGCTTGAGTTCCCGGGCCGTTGGTTTCAGGATGGTCAGGGCGTCACGGATTCGGGCCGGATCCCCGAGCACCACCGAAGCCATGATCTCAGGGGGTGCCGCAGGGAACAGGGCGTCTTCCAACTGCCCGCTCACATCCGCCACCTGGAGCGCCGCCGCGCCCGGGCCGCAGGCTTCTCCCAGGACCAGGGAGATGGTCCGGACGGGGAGCGTGAGAAATTCCTTTATCAGCCGGGCAATGAAGAACACCTGAAAGCCCTGAGCAGATTCCACCGAAGGGTCGGCTCCAGGCGTGTCCACGATGGAAAGGAGGAAGGTCTGCTGAGTATCGGACGCCTTGACCCTGTCCAAGAAATCCAGGATCCTTCCATGCTCACCCGCGGTTAGCATGCCCCCCTGCGCCGGGTCTTTTCGTCCCCCACGGTCTCGTTTCTGGGCGATGACATAGAGATCCTTTTCCAGGAACCTGGCCTTGCCCGCCAAAAGTGATTCCCCCTGGCCCTCGAAAGGCTCGAAGTCCGGAAAAAGCCTTGCCAGGAGGTCCTGGGCCCCGGGCCGCGAAGGATCTCTGACGCGATTCTGGAAGAGGTGGACAGGGTCAGGTTTGGCCATTTGGCGATTTCCGTTTCGCCCGGGAGAGATGAGAGGATCGCTGCCTGGACGGCAGCTATTCTTCCGGGCTCTTTTCGATCGGGTTTTCCACGTATGGAGAGTTTACCATGTCCGTCAGTTTCCGCAACAGCCGCCGGGGCGTGAAAAAGATGCGTTTAAAAAAATCAATGATCCCGCTTCCCCAGTTCTTTAGGGGCACATACCGCACGTCGGGATTCCTCAGGGGCCCGTCCACCCTGAAGTAATAGACCAGGAGAGATTTTTCCTTGCCCGTGAGGATATACCCCACCACGGGGATCATGCTGAGCAGGGTGTCCATGGTACCAAGGGGTTGGGTCCCGATGTCGAAGCTGAGGTTGCCCCGGGGAAAGTCAACGTACCCCTTGGCGGCTGCATTGAAGACCGGGCTTTGCATCATAAGATCCGATGTGCGCAGAATTCCCCGGTCCAGGAACATGGTCCCTGAAATGCTCTCGTAGTAGAGCCCTTCCCCCGAAAGGTCCGGGGGTCTCTCCTTGAAGAGATTTTGCAGGCTCAGGGCGTCGAGGATCTTGATCATCACATTGGACTCCCGCAACCGTCCCTCTTCCAAAACGAGCACACCCATTCCTGAAAGGCCGGAGAGGAGCTCCCGCTTCCCCCGCCCCCGGGTGAAGAGCAGGACTTCGGCCGTGCAACGGCCCTCCACATACGGTTTTTGCACGCCGAGGGCCTTGAGGAGATCTTCCAGGGGCTGCTCTTCCATGCGGACGTGGCAGGAAATCATTTTCTCCGCGGTAGAATCATTCCCGAGGCGCCCGCTTGCACGCAGTCGCCAGTGCGGTGCCTGAGCCTGAAGACCTTCAATGAACAAGGCCCCTGCCTGAAATCTCCCGCCGGCCTCCAGGGAATCGAAGGATAGGCCTTTCCAGCGGCCCTTCTTGACCTCGGCCCGTATCCCGACCTGGGACCTTTTCAGAAATCTAAGTAAGGGGCCGGGCTTTTCCCCCTCCGGTTCTCCACCGGGCGGAGAAAACATGGAAAGATCCAGGCCCTCTCCCTCGATCTTTAGATCCCCCTGGAAACCGTGCCACCCTTCGAGCGTTCCCCTTATCCGAAGGGGGACATCTCCCAGACGGACCTCCACTACCGGTAGGGAGATCTTGCGGCCGGTCAGTCGTGCGTCCAGGAGGTCCACCTTCCATGAAACGGGCCACTCACCCTTGACCAGCGAAATTTCTCGAGCGGTGATCCGCCCCGTAACAGAGCGGGGGACGTCTCCCTGAGGGGCGTCCACGCGCAGTTTTCCGGACACCGTACCCCTGACGTGCCGGAGGTCCTCCCCCCTAATTTTTATCCCGTGATCCAGGATGAAATCCCGGGCGCGGACCTC
This sequence comes from Deltaproteobacteria bacterium, assembly GCA_019307945.1. Classification (GTDB taxonomy): domain Bacteria; phylum Desulfobacterota; class DSM-4660; order Desulfatiglandales; family Desulfatiglandaceae; genus B17-G16. Next base: position 26,614 of record JAFDIS010000013.1, read on the forward strand.
GATCCGCCCCACCTGTCTTTGTCTCGTGTCATAGACGCCTTTGGCCTCCGCCCAACTCTCTCCCTGGGACCAACGAAGAGATTGAAAATCAACCACGCCCTCCCTGACCGCTACCTTGAAATAAAGGACACGATCCTCGGGAGGCAGGATCACGGAGACGCCTCCCCACCCGAACCGTGAACCCGAAAGATCCACATGTCCTGCGGCCCTCCAGCAGGCCCCGTTCTTCTTCAGGTCAACCACGAAGGGCCTCGGCCCTTCACCCCGGACGATCCCTGCCTCCTCGCTGAAAAAACGGGTCCAGAGTTGTGCCAGGTCCGCACTGCCCGAGAGTTTCATGGCGGCCGGAGTGAAAACCGCCCCGGTGCGCCCTGAAAAATGAAACAGGCTTCCTCCCCAGGATCCCTCCCCCTCGAAATCGCACTCCCCCTTGCCACGCACCCGGACGGTCGCATCGTCCAGGAGCAGGGGATAGGTGAATGCCTCCTGAAAGAGCCGCGCTCCACGAAAACGGAAGGTGCCTTCCCGCACCCAGGGGAAGCTTTCACCCCGGAAGTCTGCTCTGAAACAGCCCTCAAGGCGCCCCGTGGCGTAATCGATTTTCGAAACCACATCACGCACGCCCGCCGGCGTGAACTCCAGTTCCGCCTGCCGCGCCAGGTCTTCCAGGTCATAGTCACCTTCCACCGCGATGCTGAACCTGGAAGGTTCCCGGAAAAGATCCGGGATTCGGAGTGAGCCTTTTTTGAAAAAAGAGGTGCCGAAATGTCCGGAGACCCCCTCCAGTGAAAGCCCTCCCCTTTGCATAAGGAGAGACCCGGCCACCTTTTCCACAGGCATGCCTCCCAGCCCCTGGAGGGCAAGGCCTTCCTTCATCCGAAGCTTCAAAGAAAAGCGCTCGTAATTTGCGGGCCTATCGAGATGTTTGATCTGGGAAAGAGTTCCTTTCAATCGGAGTGACTCGATGCGCACGTCGGCCTTGGAAAACAGGGGGACATAGCAATCCTCCACCGCCTCCGGCAAGATAGGGGTCGGCATGAGCGCCTTGAAGGTCTGAAGATCCATGAAAGGGTGACTGATCCGGAGGGCCAGCCACGGATTGTTTCGTTCCTTCAAATCCAGGACCAAGCCGGCGTTCACGGAAGCCCCTGCCATGCGCAGTTCCAGGCGGGGAAACTGCAACCGCCATCCTTTTCGTAAGGCCTCGAAGGCCAGGATGGCCCGGGGGAATCGGTAGTCTTTTCTTCTCTCCCCGCCTGTGATGAAAAATTTGAAATGATTTAAATTCAAGGACCCCCGGGCCCTCACGGTAGCGCCGAGGCTTCCGGTCAGGTCGAACTCGGCCGAAAGCCGCCCTCCGGTGATGCCGAAAGGCGCGTAGTGGGAGAGCCAGATTGCAGGCAGGTTACGGATCTCGACGGCCAGGGCCGCACGGGTCTCGAGTGCGGTACCCCCGGCCCGTGGGTGGAGGGTTCCCCGAATGGAAAAAGGCACTCGATCCTCTCCTGAAACCACTTCTCCGTGGAGGTTGACCACAAAGGCGTTGGTGGCATCACCTCTTTCGGACAGGGAAAATCGGAGAGCCTCCAGGTGATACGGTATGGTGCTCAGGCGGACCTCCCCCCCCGACACGGAAACCGATCCCAGGGCTGCCAGCTTTTCCAGAAAGGTTCCTTTGGGGATCCAGAGGACACTCGGCCCGGGGAGCGCCGGCCCCCCGGGGTTCAAGAGCACCCGCGGACGTTCGAGATGAAAGCGGGTGGGAACAATGCGCCCCCGGATCAATTCGCGCCCGTTCAGACCTATCTCCAGGGAGGCGGCTTCCACCTCTTCCGTTCCATCTCTTGACCACGCCCTGAACCCGCGCGCTTTCAGCGCCAGCCCGTTGCCCACGTCCAGCCGGAGGGCCTCGGCGCGGATGTGAAATCCCAGGGCTTCCGAGGCCCTATCAAGGATAAAACCCTGGATCGCCGGTCGCTGAATCAGGTCATTGAAGAAAAGGAGGATGGAGACGGCCAGGAGAAAGAGGAGGATGAAAGGAAGTCCATAGGCCCTTAGCTTGTTCCTGGGCATTTCGCAAAATAATCCTGAAGGATCTTCTCGTGATCAAAGGCCAGGGGAGAGGGCAGGTCATCGGCCGTAAAGAGGCCTACATCCTTCGCATCATCCCCTGAACAGGGGGTACCTCGCCCCCTGGCCACGAAGACCACGGAGATGGTATGATGACGTGGATCCCGATCGGGACTGGAATAGGCGCCGAGTTGATAGAGGAGTTCCACATGGAGGCCCGTCTCTTCCCGGGCCTCCCGGACGGCGGCCTGTTCAAGGCTCTCGCCGTAATCCACGAATCCCCCGGGCAGCGCCCAGCCGTAAGGCGGATTCTTCCTTTGAATCAGGATAATGCCGCCTCCAGGGGCCATTTCGATGATGATGTCAACCGTGGGCAGGGGGTTTCGGTATCGCGCCACAGCCCGACCGCAGTGCGGGCACTGGATTTCTTCCTTCAAAGGTTCATTCTCCTCCCAAGAGTCGACTGCGTACGTGGACCATTCTCTGAAAGGCCGTGAAATTGGCCAGCAGCGCAATGAGCAGGAGCGCGACTTTCATGAGGACCGGACCCATGGCGGGGATGGAATAGAGCAGAGACCCGATGATCAGGAGGACGATCCGTTCGGGGCGCTGCATCCAGCCCACCTTGCAATCGATGCCGAGCCCCTCGGCCCTCGCCCGCGTGTAAGAAACCATGATGGACCCGCCCATGGCCAGAAAGACCAGGATGACGGCCAGCGGGCTATGATGAGCAGGCTCCATTGTCGTCAGGTCGGTGACAAAAGAGGGGCCGCCGGCAAAATGCCACGCCATCCCCACAAAGATCACGATCTCACCGAAGCGGTCCAGGGTACTGTCCAGGAATGCTCCGAACGGGGAGTTCTTGCCGGTCTGCCGAGCCAACTGTCCGTCCAGGACGTCGCAGGTGCCTGCCACCACCACCACCCAGGCCGCCCAGAAAAAGGACCCCGTGCTGTAGGCCAACCCTGCTCCGAGGCTCAAAAGAAGCCCGAGCACGGACAGGATGTTGGGGTGAACACCCAGCCGGGCAAAGAGGTTTCCCGCGGGGCGGATGATCCGCAGGTATCTTTCTCTCGCCCAATCATTCAGGAACACAAATTCCCCCATGAAATCCAATCACCCCTTCCGGCGAGCGCACCGGCTGTCTTTCTCCGCACTCCGGCGGAACTCCGTCCCGGCTCGCCCATCACGCCTTTCTGCCCGCAACCTACCAGAGCCCCCGCGGTTTGTCAAAAGCAATGCCCCGCAGACCCGGCACCCGCGGCCACCGCAAGGATACGCCCTGTCAGTCGGGGGCATTCATCACGCGCATTGCACGAACCCGCTCCCCCACGGCTCCGGTGATCAATTCCACGAGGGGCACCCGCCAGCAGGGGTTTTCCAGGTCCCGTTCCCCCTTGCGTCGCTGGGCTTCCGCACGGGCCAGGACCTTCAGGAGCAGGATCTCTTTAGGACCGTGCCGGGCCTCGGGGATTCGGTGGGTCATCCGGTACGCGAAGGTGATCAGGGCGATGGCGGTCACCGAGTTGCGGTCTCCGCCGTAGCCCCTACGGGAGATGTCCACGGAGGCGAGCCGATCGAGGATGTCCTGCGGCACATCCATAAGGGTGGTGCTGTCCGAAAAACGACTGGAGAGCCATTCGAACTCCTCTTGTCCGATGAGATCCACGATCGGGTTGTCAGCCATGGGTCATCGTCTCCTCGGGCAACCGAAGATCACCTGTCCTTTCCGCGGGGGACCCATGGGCGGAGCCGCGTTTCAGAGCACGGCCCCCACCTGCCAGGGGATAAAGGCGTCATCGCCTATGCCCTGCACCTCACTCTTGGTCTTGACTCCGGAGGCGGCCTCCAGGATGAACCGGAAGATCCGCTCGCCCATCTCTTCCACGGTGAGGTCCTCGTCCAGCACCCGCCCGCAATTGATGTCCATGTCCGCGGAAAGGCGATCGTACATGGCCGTATTGCTTGCCAGCTTGATAACGGGCACGGGCTTGCACCCGTAAATGGTCCCCCGGCCGGTGGTAAAACAGATCACGTTGGCACCGCCTGCGACCATCCCGGTGATGGAGACCGGGTCGTATCCGGGAGTATCCATGAAGACCAGGCCCCTCGAACGCACTTGCTCGGCATAGCGGTAAACAGCGGTCAAATTCGTGGTGCCTCCCTTGGAGGCAGCACCCAGGGATTTTTCCAGGATGGTGGTGAGCCCACCGGCCTTGTTCCCGGGGGTGGGATTGTTGTCGATGCCCCCGCCATGCCGGGCCGTGTAATCTTCCCACCACCTCACCCTTTCCTTCAGCCGCTCGGCTACTTCCCGGGAGCACGCCCGCTCCGTGAGAAGGTGCTCGGCCCCGTAGATCTCCGTGGTCTCACTCAAGATCGCGGTGCCGCCGTACCCTTGTCGAGCGCTGTGATCGCCACCAACACGCTGTCTTGGGGATGAAGACGTACGGCCTTGACTCCCTCTCTGGTCATGAATCCATATCCCTCCCTTTCCTCCACAGACCGTTGCATGGCACCAGGCTCTTCCCGGACCCTCCTCGCGGCATTACCTGAAGGGACCATGGCCCTGATTTCTGCCGAAAAGCCTTGAGTGAAACGCCTCCCATCCTGCTCGAAAAAGGTCTCGATCCGGACCGCGCCCTGGTCCGGACAAACCATGCCCTTCGCGTGGAACGAGGAGAGCCGCCCTCCCTGCAGGCCCAAATTCCCCAACAACGAATCAGCCTCACCAGGTGCTCTTTGGGTGCCCGGCTGCTGATCCACCTGATCCTGATCGCCGGACCCCGCTCTCAGGCGTGAGGCTTTCAGGGAGGCCCTCTTGCTTGGCGGTACGATGTCCTCCGATGGGAAGGGACGCCGGCCCGAGGCGTTCCCGGCCCTCGGGGGAACCCTCTTCAACGTCTACAATGAAAGGGAGTACGTTTTACGGGTGCTTTTCAGACCCACCCAGCGGCAGTGATGCGCGCCGTAAGGCCTGCGCCCCATCACTTCGCCCCATCCGCGACACGTGAATCCGGACGTAGCGGGTCGCTGTTGACGGGATCCCGCGAATCATTGAGTCAACCCCGGGCCTGCTTCCGGGGGCCCTGGGACCGTTTTTCGGCTCCCCGCAGGGGTGGGAACCGGGGCGGAAGACGGCCTTTCTCAGTATTCCGGCGGAAGGTTTTTCAGCTTCGCCAGGGAAAAGACAGGGCCGTCCTTGCACACGTATTGATCTCCGAGGTTGCATCGGCCGCACATGCCGATCCCGCACTTCATCCGGTTTTCCAGGGACAGGATAATCCTCTCAGGCGGAAAACCCAGCTTTTCCAGGACCGGCTGCGTGAACCTAATCATGACGGGCGGCCCACACACTATGGCAATGGCGTTTTCGGAGCTTGTGACCTTCTGCTCGGTCACGGCGGGCACGAAGCCCGTATTGTACTTCCAGTCCGGATCATCCGTGGCATCCACGGTAATATGCATATGAATGTCGTCCCGTTTTTCCCATTCGGCCAGTTCGTCCTTGTAGAGCAGCATGCCGGGCGAACGCGCGCCATAAACCACTATTATGTCCTTGAACTTGGGACGGTTGTCCGGGTGCAGGGCGTACACGATGCTGGAGCGCAGGGTGGTGAAGGCAAAACCGCCTCCTACGATGACGATGTTCTTGCCTTCCATCTCCTCCCACGGGTACCAGTTGCCCAGGGGGCCCCGGATACCCATGACATCCCCTTCCTTCATGTTGTGAAGGTGCGTGGTCACCAGGCCCACCTTGTTCACCGTAAAGGTCACGTGTCCCTTTTCCGTAGGCGAGGAGGCGATCCCTATCGGGATTTCTCCCTTACCCGGCACGGACAGTTCGGCGAACTGCCCGGGAGTATAGGCGAATTTCTCCTCATCCTCCGGGTTCAGAAAAACGAACTTGAACGTTTTCAGATTCTTATCCTCTGTCTCCACGACGATGTCGTCGATGCGAACCGGATAGGGCAGATACGGATTTTCCAATGACGCACCCCCTGTCAATAAATGATCCTCCCAGTGGAGAGGGACCGGGCCCTCAGGCGCCGGGCTCATAGGCGTCCATGAGGCCACAGACCCGCCGGATGTCGATGTTCACCGGACAGAACTGGACGCACCGGCCGCACCCGGAACACTGCACCCCGTCCCCGTACTTGTCCACGTAATATTTCAGCTTGTGCATGAAACGCTGGCGCACCCTCTGGAATTTCTGATCCCTCGGGTTGTGCCCGGAACCGTGCAGGGTAAAAAGAGGAAACATGCATGAATCCCAGTTGCGCAACCGGATTCCTTCCGTCTTGTAGACCTCGTCCTGGATGTCGAAACACCAGCAGGTAGGGCAGAGATAGGTACAGGTGCCGCAATTGAGGCATGCGAAGGCCACCTCTTCCCAGAAAGGGGCCTCGAAAAGGGCCATGACCGGCAGGTCCTTGAGCCGCCCGGTGGGCACCGTGTCGGGCATTTCGTCGGTCACCTTTTGGGCCAACTCCCGTGCCTCTTTCAGGACCTCCTCGTCGGCGGCCTCGCCCCCCTGGACCCGCGACAGGAATTCCTCCCCCTTTTCCGTCAGGGCCCTGACCAGGAAGCGGTCTCCCAGGTCCACCATCATGGCGTCGAGGCCTTCCTCATTAAAAGGCCCACCGCCCACCGACTTGCAAAAACACGTGGCGCAAGGCGCATTACATCCGAGCCCCACGTATGTGGCGGCCTCCACGTGTTTCACCCACCATGGATCGCGGTATTCCGGGTTGTCGAAATTCCTCCTCACCAGCCCCACGGCATGGGCATCACAGGGTCTCACTCCCACTATGGCTCGGGGTGAGTCGTCTTTGGGGGCCTCCTTAAGGATATTGGCCTCCGGATCTTGGGTGTCGAGGGAGAACTCGAACATCCTCTCGGACTGTGGAAAGATCAAGCCCTTGGGCGAGAGGCGGGTGTTGTCGTAGTCGAAATGGATCTTCTTGGCCTCCTCAATGGGCTTGTATGTGAAAAAGTCGCCGTCCTTGAGAGGCAAGAAGACCCTGTAGTGCTCCTTCAGCCCGCCAAGGGCCTCCAACCATGCATCCTTGGAAAAAACTTTGTTCGCCATAGGGGTCATCCTTGGTCCTGGTGAGTGAATTTTTCAGCGGGGCCTGGGGGCCTCTGCCTACTTTATGAAATCGTTGTAATCGTCCGGTCTGTATACATCCAACGGCGGCCGCTGCTCCAGGGTCAGGCCCGCCTCCCAGGAAAAGAGTTCCTCCGCATCCTTGTTCAGTTTCTTGGTGAACTGGCGCATGGAGATCCCCACGGGGCACACCCGCTCGCATGCACCGCAGTCCGTGCACCGGCCCGCGCAATGGTAGGCCCTCAGAAAATGAAAGGTCATGGTGTCCGTGGGATCATTGCTCTTGCCCACCCACTGGGGTCGGGACTCGTCCACGAAGCAGGTGGGACAATAACACAAGGGGCAAGCATTACGGCAGGCGTAACACCTCAAGCAGCGGCTGATTAGCCGGGTGAAAAATTCCCATTTCTTCCGGGGTTCCATTCCCTCGACGCTTTCCACGTCCTTGTAAGGCTCCACACCTTCCTGCTCCGGCACCGGATCGGCCACCATCTCGTCCACCTCCACCGGGTTTCGGTGCCGGCACACGGCGCAGTTGCTCTGAAGAATCTCCTTGATTTCGAAGGTTTTCTCGAAATCGGCGCCCTTGACGATCAGCTTCTCGCCTTGCTGCTCCGCCGATAGGATCTCCTTTCCGCCCACGGCGCGCTTCACGGCCCGGTGGTCCACCATGCCTGTACAGGGGATTCCCACGATGTAAAGCTGTTCCCGCTTGATCTGGTTTTCGATGATATGGGTCACGATATTCCGGGAGTTGCAACCGGTGGCCAGGATCCCGATCTTTTCGGTCCGGCGGGTCAGGTAATTGCAGAGGTTCAGCCCGCAATTGACGTCCCAGTGGAGAGTGTCCACCTGATCGGGGTCCCTTATCAGGACCGGCTCGTTCATCATGGGAACGGTCCCCTTGCGGTAGCCTATGAAGACTTCCACGGTGCCGTCTTTCAAGAGCCTCCCGGCGATTTCTCTGATCTTGTCCGTGTACTGAATCATTACGCCACCTCGGCCAGTCGTTTGATGAAGACCTGCGCCGGTCCGACCTCCTTGACCGCCTCGTACACCTGGTTGGCCACGTCCACGAACTTTGTGGCCTCGGCAGAGGAAATCCAAGAGAAATGGAGTCGTCCCGGCTCGATCCCGATGTGCTCCAGGAGATTCTTCAAGAGGGCGAATTTTCTTCTTGCGTAGTAATTACCTTCCAGGTAATGGCAGTCACCGGGGTGTCACCCGGAGACCCAGACCCCGTCCGACCCATGGCGCAAGGCGGCCAGGATGAACTTGGGGCTTACCCGCCCCGAACAGGGCACCCGGATGATCCGGAAGTTGGGCGGATACTGCAGGCGGCTCACACCGGCCAGGTCCGCAGCTCCGTAGCTGCACCAGTGACAGAGAAATGTCGTGATCTTCGGTTGCCAATCGTTCATATCGATCTCCTGCTTGTGGGTTCTGCTCTGCCAGCGCCCCGGCTCCGGGACGGTTTCCCATCTTCAGATGGCTTTTTGGGGACACTCTCGTCCCGGGAGTGGTCTCTCAGATCTCCTCGATCATGGACATGATCTGGCCCTCTTCGAAACCCCTCAGATTGATGGCCCCTGAACGGCACGAGGCCACGCACAGGCCGCACCCCTTGCAGAGCACCGGGTTGATTTCCGCCTTGCCCGCAAAGGGGCCCTCACTCACGAATGAAGGGGCCCCGTACGGGCAGACGTCCACACACACACCGCAACTGCTGCACAGCGTAGGGTCGGCATACGCCACGGTGCCGCTGACCTGTATGCTGTCTCGCGCCAGGAGGGTGCAGGCCCTGCCGGCGGCCGCCTGAGCCTGGGCCACCGATTCGTCCATGGGCTTTGGATAGTGGGCAAGGCCGCAGAGGAAAACGCCGTCCGTGGCGAACTCCGAAGGCCCCAGTTTTGCGTGCGCCTCCACGTAAAATCCGTCTTCGTTCACAGGCACCTTGAACATCCGGGAGACCGCCGCGGTATCACCGGGCACGATGGCCGAGGCAAGGGCCAGGAGGTCGGCCCGGATCACCACGGGCCTTTCGAGCACGTGGTCCACCACCTCGATCTCAAGGGCATCTTTGCCTGCGCTCACCCGCGGCTTTTGGTCCACCCCGTACCGGATGAAGATGACGCCCGCCTCCCGGGCCTTCCGATAGAGCCTTTCCCGCTCACCGTAAGTACGGATGTCCCGGTAGAGGATATAGACGTCCATTTCCGGGTTCAGTTCCTTCAGGTGAAGGGCGCTTTCCATGGAGTGAGTGCAGCATACCCTGGAACAGTAAGGCCTCTCCTCTTCCCTGGACCCCACGCACTGGATGAACACGGCCGAGCGTGCCTTCTTCACGGCCTCGTCCCCCTCCAGGAACTTGCGATCCAGCTCGAGGTGGGTGACGACCCTGGGGTCTTGCCCGTAAAGGTATTCATCGGGCTTCCACTCCCGGCCCCCGGTGGCGATGACGGCGATGCCGTGCTCCACCTGATCCGTCTTGCCCCCGGAACGGAGATCGGTCTTGAAATTGCCCACGAAACCATCAACGGCGACCAGTTCCGTATCCAGACGAACGTCTATCCTTGGATCTTCCTGAACGGACCGAATCAACGTCTCCAGGCGTTCCTTTACGTCTTCACCCTTCCAGGTCCGAAAGAGGTTTACGGCCTGCCCTCCCAGTTCCCCGTTCTTTTCTACAAGGCAGACTTCGTAGCCCTGGGTGGAAAGGCTCTTGGCGCTCACCATGCCCGAAACACCGCCCCCCAGGACCAGGGCCCGCTTGTTGATCTTCAGGCGTGTCTCCTGGAGCGGCTCCATCAGTGCCACTTTGGCCACGGCCATGCGCACCAGGTCCTTGGCCTTTTCCGTGGCCGACTCCGGATCATCCTTGTGGACCCAGGAATCCTGGTTGCGTATGTTGGTCATCTCGAACAGGTACTTGTTCAGGCCCGCATTGACGAGGGTTTCCTGGAACAGGGGCTCATGGGTCTTGGGAGTACAGGCGGCCACCACGATACGGTTCAAATCCTTCTCTTTGATGACGGCCGTCATGGCTTCCTGCGTGTCCTGGCTGCAGGAATAAAGGTTGTCCGCCACGTATTCCACATAGGGCAGGGTGGCCGCGTAATCCCGCACCGCTGGGACGTCCACGACTCCCCCGATATTGATACCGCACTGGCACACGAAAACCCCTACCCGGGGGCGCCGACCGCGGATATCCAACTCCTCGGGCACTTCCTTTTCCCGGGTCAATTCGCCGCGCGCCGGGGCCAGAAGGGCACCTGCTTCAGCGGCGGCCGAACTCGCCTCGATGACCGATTGAGGAATGTCCTTGGGTCCCTGGAAGGCGCCACAAGCGAATATCCCCTCCCTGGACGTGGCCACAGGACGAAAAGAGTCGGTGAGGCAGAAGGCTCCTTCGGAGAGCCGGACATCCAGCTTGCGGGCCAGTTCCCGCACGTCTTCGGAGGTCTCGAGCCCTACGGAGAGGACCACCATGTCGAATGTCTCTTCTACGAACAGGCCCTGCTCGTCAGAGTACTTCACCACCACCGAATGGCCGTCCTCAGCCGGATCCAGGGTATGCACGCGGGACCGCACGAAACGGACCCCATGCTTTTCCCTGGCCGCTTCGTAGTACCGCTCGAAATCCTTGCCGTGGGTACGCATATCCATGAAGAACAGGGCGCAGTCAAGGTCCGCTCCCGCATGCTCCTTGGCGATCACCGCCTCCTTGACCGCGTACATGCAGCAGACCGAGGAGCAATACCCGTGGTCGCACCGGTTGATGTCGCGTGAGCCAACGCACTGAAGCCACGCAATCTTCTTGGGCTCGGCATGATCCGACATCCGTACCAGGTGTCCCATGGTGGGGCCGGAGGCGGACAGTATCCTCTCAAACTCCATGGAGGTGATCACGTTGGGATGGCTGGTGTAGGCGTATGTCTCAAACCTGGAAGGATCGAAGGGCTGAAAACCGGGAGCAAGGATCACGGCCCCCACTTCCAGTTCAACGCTTTCCGGCATCCGAGAGTGTGTCTCCACGGAGACCGCATCGGCTCCGCAAGCCTCCACGCATTGAAAGCACTCGCAGCAATACCCGCAATTCAGACAACGATCCGCTTCTTCTTTCCCGATTTCCTCCTCATACCCCAGTTCGACCTCACTAAAACCGGTTTTCCTCTCTTGCGCAGGAAGTTCGGGCATCTTCGCCCGTGGCTTTTTCGGTTCATCGACCGGAATCGGCCGGTACACGGGCGATTCCAGCCTGACGGGCTCCCGGCCTTCGGCCAGATCCCTGCCGTCGAGGTATCGTTCTATGGACTCGGCCGCTTCCCGACCGGCTGCGACTGCTCCTATGGCCACCCAAGGCCCCGTCTGGAGATCACCTCCCGCGAAAACTCCTTCTCTTGCCGTAGCATAGGTGGCGGCATCCACTTCGATGGTGCCCCAGCGCGTGAATTCCAGGCCGGCAATATCCTCCAGGGCACTCAGGTCCGGTGTCTGGCCGATGGCCGGAATCAACTGATCGATCTCGATGTCATACTCGCTGCCCGGGATGGGGATGGGCCGCCTGCGGCCGGAAGAATCCGGTTCTCCCAGTTCCATGCGAATGCACCTGAGTCCCGCCACCACCCCGTCCCGCACAAGGATTTCCTGAGGGGCGGACAGATAGGTGATCTTGACCCCTTCCTCTTCCGCGGCGTGAATCTCCTCCTCCCAGGCAGGCATTTCCGCCCTCGTACGGCGGTAGATGATGTTCACCTCGGCCGCGCCCAAACGCACGGCGGACCTGGCCACGTCGATCGCCACGTTCCCCCCGCCTATAACGGCGACCTTGTTGCCGACCTCCACCTTCCCGGTCAGGTTCAATTCTCTCAAAAAATCGACGCCTTGAAGCACTCCCTGGGCCCGCTCCCCCGGCACGCCCAGTTCTATGCCCCGATGGGCTCCCACGGCAAGGTACACCGCCTTGAAGCCCATGTCGAAAAGATCATCCACACCCAGGTCGGGGCCCAGGGGTGTATTTGTCCTGATTTCCACTCCCAGGTTCCGAATGAGTTCAATTTCCTGATCAAGGACCTTTCTCGGAAGTCGGTGTTCAGGAATGCCCACCCGCAGCATGCCGCCCGGCTCGGGAAGGGCTTCGAAAATCACGGACTGAATTCCTCGCCGCGCCAGATGGTAGGCCGCAGAGAGACCCGCAGGACCCGATCCCACTATGGCAACGCGCTCCTCCCTGCGGGGGGCACAGGGGATTTCTATCTCGCGGGGATCGAATTGATCCGCGGCCAGGCGTTTCAAGTCACGGATGGCGACAGGGGCGTCCACTTCCACCCGCCGACAGGCGTCTTCGCATCCATGAGGGCAAATTCTTCCAAGGACGCCCGGAAGGGGGAGTTCCTCCATGATGATCTGAAGGGCCTCCTTGTACTTGCCCTCCTTGACCATCTGAACATAGCCCTGGACGTTGAGTCCCGCAGGGCACGCCAATCGGCAGGGGGCCTTGTCGGCCTTCTGGATCGCGAAAGCGCCTGGAATGGCCTGGGCATATTTCTTGAAGGTGGCCTTTCGGGTGGTGAGACCCTGGTCGTACTCGCTGGGGAGGAGAACCGGGCAGACTTCCGCACAGTCCCCGCAACTGGTACACCGCGACTCGTCAATATAGCGCGGGGTCTTGCTGAGCACCACCTTGAAGTTCCCGGCGGTTCCTTCGATCCTGTCGATTTCCGCGCACGTAATCAGATTGATATTCAGATGCCGGCCGACCTCGACCAGTTTGGGAGAGATAATTCACATGGCGCAATCGTTTGTGGGGAAGGTCTTGTCCAACTCACTCATGACACCGCCGATTGCGGAAGACTTTTCAACGAGGTGAACCAGGAACCCTGAATCTGCTAGGTCCAAGGCCGCCTGCATTCCGGCGATTCCACCCCCAACGACCATGACGGATCCCGTGGGTTGGCCAGCCATGCGCGATACTCCTTGTGCGTTTGAGTTGACATTTTGCCCCGACGCTTCAGGGAAAAATAAGGCCATTTTTATTTCTTCTTGACCTCAGTTGTCAACCCCGAAAGTTTTACTTGACAACCTTTCTGAGCATTTCGCTCGGGAATCCGGAAAAGGTTTCTGCCTCCTAAAACACGGCGGGGGAGGATAAAACGGGTAAGCATGCTGTTTGCGCTCCCATCTTTCCTGTGATAGACTTTTTTCATTCCGATTTTCAAGGCATTTCGGTTTGGGACCTTCCGGATGCGGAGCGGCCCGAATGAATCGCGGGGCGGAAGACGGCATGCCGACAGGCCCGGCGGCCCGCCCGCAGAAACGCTGACTCGGTTCGCCACTCATCAAGATCCGAGATCGGCGTGGGAGAGAAAAGGGAAGAAGAGATGATCCGTATCGGCGTGGTAGGTGGTGGTTTTCTTTCCGGGGACGTCTTGGAAAAGACCCATTCGGATGATCACGCGAACGATTTGGGCGCCCGGATCGTGGCCCTCGCAGATCCCGTCCCTTCGAATCCCGGCGCGGTCAAGGCCCGGGAAATGGGCCTTCGAGTCACAAGGGATTACAACGATTTTCTTACCCCGGACTCGGATATCGATTTTGTGATTGTCATGAGTTCGGACAAAAAAATCTATGAGGAAATATTGAAAAAGAAACCAGGGCATGTCGGTGTGCTTCCCTATCCCGTCTTCGATATGCTCTGGCGGGCCGCCACACTGGACGAGGCCCGGGAAAGGGCTCGAAAAGAGGAAATTGAAACCATCTTAAACGCCATTGAAGATTTCATTGTAGTAATCACGCCCGAACGGGAAATCGTTGACGTGAACGAAGCCTTCTTGAGAAAGATGGGATACCGCCGGGAGGAGGTCGTAGGCCGCAAGTGCCACGAAATTTTCCAGATTCTTCCTGAACCTTGTGAGGGAGTGGATTTCGTCTGCCCCCTGGAGCAAGTCATTAGGAACCGACGGGCGGACCAGCAGGTACTCACGCGTGTGGATCACAAGGGGGAACTTCGGCACGTGGAAGTGAGCATGTTCCCCATCTGGGGGAAAGAAGGCGAATTGTCCAGGTTCATCGAGATCAGTCGAGATGTAACGGATCGATTGCAACAGGAGGAAAAGGTAAGACTTCGGCTGGAGAAGATGGTGGAGGCACGCACGAGGCAATTAAGGGAAACCCACGAGAAACTTCTCCACCAGGACAAGATGGCCTCTCTGGGAAAACTCTCGGCTTCAGTGGTCCACGAGCTGAACAATCCCATTGCGGGAATACTCAACTTCATCTTGCTCATGAAACGAATTCTCGACGAAAACCACATGGACGCGGACGGCATCGCACGCTTCTTACAGTACCTGGAACTCATGGAAACCGAAACGCGACGTGTCAGCAGGATCGCGTCCAACCTTCTGTCCTTTTCCAGGCAATCCAAAATCGAGTTGAAACGGATCGATCTGAATCGCCTCCTGGACAAGACGTTGATGATCAACCAGAACCTTCTGAAGATCAATCAAGTAACCGTAAACAAGTCGCTGTCACCCGACATGCCGATGATCCTGGGATCCGAGGATCAACTTCAACAGGTGTTCATGAATCTGATCTCGAACGCCGTGGAGGCCATGGAGGGCGGGAAGGGGGGAGTCCTGCAAATAGAGACACGGAGACTGCCGGAGGACGCTCAGGTGATGATCACGTTTGAAGACGCGGGTATCGGGATCCCCCCGGAGAATATCCCCAGGCTTTTCGAACCCTTTTTTACTACGAAAAAGAAGGGCAAAGGCGTAGGTCTCGGCCTTTCCGTGGCATACGGAATCATACGAGAGCACGAAGGCGAGATCCACGTGGATTCGGTGCCGGGAAAAGGGACAAAATTTGAGATTGTTCTCCCTGAAAAGCGCAAGAACGGAGGCCGGCATGAACACAGCCAAGATTCTCATAGTGGATGACGAACTCATCATGAGAGAATCCCTGGCCGGATGGCTGGAGAGGGATGGGCACCGGGTGGACAAGGCCGCCAGCGGAGAAGAGGGCCTCGATATGCTCGAAAAAACCCGATACGACATCCTCCTGCTGGACATCAAGATGGAAGGCATGAGCGGCCTTGAAGTGTTGAAACAGGTCGCTGAAAACGACCCGGACGTGGCCGTGGTGATGATCACGGCTTATGGGTCGGTCTCCACGGCGATCGAGGCCATGAAGAATGGTGCGACCGATTATCTCATGAAACCTTTCGACCCCGGGGAATTGGGGGTGTTGATCGAAAAAATACTGGAGCAGCAGGCCCGGGCGAGGGAAACCCTTTTCCTGAAGGAGGAATACAAGAAACAGACCCGATTCGAAAATATGATCGGCCAGTCCAGGGCAATGCAAGAGGTATTCAGCCTGATTGAAGACGTGGCGACAACGGACTCCACCGTACTGATTACAGGCGAAACAGGCACGGGAAAGGGGCTCGCCGCCAAGGCCATTCATACGAAAAGTCCAAGGTCCGGCGGTCCCTTTGTTGCCGTCAATTGCGGAGCATTCCCGGAAACCCTGCTGGAAACGGAGCTGTTCGGACACCAGAAGGGGGCCTTTACTGATGCCAAAACCACCAAGAAAGGTCGGCTCGAATTGGCCCAGGGCGGAACCCTGTTCCTGGACGAAATCGGTGAGATCAGCATGAGGATGCAGATCGATCTCCTGCGTGTCCTGGAAGACCGCTTGTTTTACAGGGTCGGCGGCACGCAGCCCATAGAGGCCGATTTCAGAGTGATCGCAGCGACGAACAAGGACTTGAGCCGAGCCATCCGCGAAAGGACCTTTCGGGAAGACCTGTTTTACAGGCTCAACGTGATATCCCTGGCCATGCCCCCCTTGCGTGAGAGGAAGGAAGACATCCCGCTTCTCGCAGAGCATTTCCTGAAGCGATTTGCCATGGAATCGAACAAGCAGATCGACAAGATCAGCAGAGAGGCGATGGATGAACTGATGCTCTACGAATGGCCCGGCAACGTACGGGAGCTGGAAAATGCGATCGAGCGGGCCGTCGTGGTAGGAAAGGGTCGCAAAGTCATGGCCGGGGATCTTCCCATCTTTTCCCCCGAACACCGCACCCTTTCCAAGGATCTATCCCTCCAGGCGGCCGAAAAGGCGCACATTCTGAAAATCCTTCAGGGAAACGCGTGGAATGTGAAGAAAAGCGCGGAGATTCTCGGTATCGACCGCTCCACCCTCTACAGCAAGATGAAACGATATCAAATACGCAGGCCGGATTGAAGACCCCGTCGACACATAGCATTCTCATTTCGCCCATCAATTTCGCTGACAGGGCGCTGCTGGACCGAATGATGAAGGAGATGCACAAGGTGTTCGGCTTTTCGGTCCGGGTCGCCTCGGTTCTGGATGACGTGGAATTCGCATATGACCGCCGCCGGAGGCAATACCATTCAACGCCGATCCTGGAAGCCCTGGACAGGGCGGCCCCGCCCAACTTCGTGAAAGTCCTTGGGATCACCAAGGAGGATCTGTTCATCCCCATCCTGACCCATGTCTTCGGGGAGGCCCAATTGGGGGGCAGGGCCTCCATCATCTCCACAAACCGCCTTGGAGAGGACTTCCCTTCCGGATTTCATGTGGAAAAGTTCCGGTGCAGAGTCGTCAAGGAGGCCATCCATGAACTGGGGCATACCTTCAATCTTCGCCATTGTAAAGATCCAACCTGCCTCATGCACTACTGCCGCACCGTCCGGGACGTGGACAGGAAATCGGAGCACCTCTGCCGGTATTGTCAGGTCCTGCTCTCCGATGAAATCAGCATTCTCCCGGGGGAGTAGATCTCCCGGACGATCCCCCGGATCCGTGTCAATGAATTCGTTGTACGGCGGGAGGGTAAAAGATTTTGTGGCGCATCCCTGAAAATCGATTCTCAGCCCCCTCCTAGGATTCCGATGGGGAATAGCGAAGAAAAAGGCGCTGCAGATTGTCCCAGCCCAGCTTCGGTATTTTACCCAGGATATCATCGCCAAGAAGACCGCCGTCGGCACTCAATGGACCCTCGACGGTTTCTATGAGCTCGTACAACCGCGCGACCTCTCCCTCCATGAAGGCCTTTGTCTCCTCGTGAATGAATAAATTCTTGAGGTCTTCCCTGAGACGATATGCATGGACCAGCATGACCCATCCTTCGGTGTAAGGGCTGCCGGCCGGACCAGGCCCTTCCCACACCGCCGGGTTTATGGAAGTGACCACACCCGTTACGGGAGACAGCATCCGGGCCTTGCGGCTTCCTCTGAAAACGGATATGGCGGCAGAGCCCTGTTGCACCTCTTTTCCGGCGAGCGGGCCCTCTATCCGGTCCAAAGGCCCCAGGAGTCGGAAAACGAAATCGTCTATTCCCACCCGGACGGATGAATCACCCTCCATTCGGACCCACGTATGGCCCGGGTGAAAATAGTATCCCTGGGGAAGTTTGATCCCCTTGACTTCAAACGTTTCCACCGGCAAGACCGCCGCGTGAACGGTAAACTGATCCAGGAAATACTGATTGAAATCACAGGGGCCGCACTGGTATTCATTGGTGCACGAGCGGTACTCGATGTGTCCCTTCATGTGGTGGATGCAGGGTCGTTGCCATTGGGGGCGCTCCATCAGGCGCTCTTGCCAGGGAATAATACTCCTGCGCCTTCCATGCCCCGGGGTCCGATCCTCCTTCTTTTCCCGGTTTTCGCGTGCCACACGTCTCAACGCCCTGTCAAACACGCATTCCCGACACTGATACCCCCGGGCGCATTCTTTTCTACGGACGACCCCCGCCTGCTTCCAAACGCAGTCGGAACGCTCTCCAGCGGGGGGCCCGGCACGACTCTTCGGGAACATCTCCTTGTCCTCCATCCAGAACCCCCTCCCTGCGTTCCGCCGGGGTCCGAGGATCGGGAGCCCCGGGCGCGCACCCATCTCAAGTCTTCAGGAAGGTACGGGTCAGGTTTCTCCATCCCAGTTGCGGCAGATTGCCTATGATGTCTTCGGCAAGATAACCACCGTCTGCCGCCAGAGGGCCGGCGACCTCGGAAATCATGCCCTCCAGCCTTTCCACTTCGCTCTCCATCCATCCCGGTCCGGAGGTGTCGTCCATCAACTGCTTGACGGTCTTTTTCAAGCCGGGGACGCTCATCACGAACAGCCAGCCATCGCCGTAAGGTTCCCGGTTGGCGAGCCCGGCCTCATTCCTCACCCCGGAATTCACCTCCACGATGACGCCGTCGACCGGAGAGAGGACATGCGCCTCATCGCCGCCCCGTTTGAGCCCCCATCCCACCTCTCCCTGACTCAGTTCCTTTCCCATCAAGGGAAGTTCCATGGCGTCCGCTTTCCCCAGGAGTTTCAAGGCGAAATCATCCATACCCACACGCACGAAACCGCCGCTCTCGATTCGAGCCCAGGTGTGGCCGTCATGGAAATAATACCCCTTGGGGACATCAAACCCTTTCACCTTCCGTACCTCCGAGGGAAAAGACCGCGTCTTGGTGGTCCATACGTCTTCGAAGAATTGATCAAAGTCGCAATGGACGCATTCATAATCATACGCGCATTGCCTTTTCGCAATCCGTCGGGTCAGGCTGTGGCGGCAAATCCGATCCAGGCCGGAGCGCCTTCTCATGGCATCTTGCCATGTCGGCTGATTGCCTTCCGAGGCTCTCTTGCGCATGCCCACGTCGTACTTGCACGTTGTACAGTCATAAAAATTATTGCAGTTCTTGAACTCCACCACTCCCGCCTGCATCCAGATGCAGGGATTGGCACTCGGTCCCTTCTTGTCCGGTTTGATCAGCCATACCTGGCCTCCCAGTACCGCGCCTATCTCCTCTCTCCCGGACAAGTCGGCTTCACCCCCCTTTCTGTAGGAAGAACCATAACCGATCCGGCTTCTCCGGCTCCCATCTATTCCCTTGGACATCGCCCGGCTCCTTTCCCTTTGATGAACATGGTCGACTTTCTTAATAATTAGAGCAAGGAAGATGCCAAAAGCACTGGAACCTCCTTAACCTTATGATATTCAATAGAAAAACGGGGCTTTCCCACAGAAGAATTTCACCGGCAAGAAGGTTTCTGTTGATATTCAAGACGGATCGAGCCCATATTCATGGCTTCTGCGGCCTCTTTATGGTGAATAATTCCATGATTTCGATCAGATAGTTATTGTGTTGCAAAATCCCACATCAAAGTCTTGTTTTTGGACACGGGCGGATGGGGTTGACCTGGACGACCCTCCGCGCACGGGTGGGCGCCCTCTTTGCTCAAAAAAAACCGCCGAGGAGCCCGATCCCGGGAGGTTCGGAGTAAAGTAAGGTAGGATTCCCGGTCCTTCTCCCGGTCAGGACCCCAACGTGCTTGAATCCCCGAAGCCTCCCATGGTAGGCTTGCTCCGGCACCGGAGGGCACGTCCTGAACGGGGCGCACGAGGTATGGTGATATGGATCGTAGAGAGTTTTTCCGGGAGGGTCCTTTTCGCGCGCTGGGGGTCCTGGTGTGCGCCCTGGCGGCCTACCCGGTCTTCCGGTTCATGACTTTCCGGAAGATCCGAAAGACGACCGTCACATTTCCCCCGGCCCCTGATATTCAATCCCGGGTACTCTACCGTAAGGGGGTGTTTCTCACGGCCCGCGGCCCGCATCCCAGGGCCCTTTCGGCCCGGTGCTCCCATCTGGGCTGCACGGTTCGTTTCGATGAAGTCACCCAAACCTTTC
The DNA here is from genome assembly GCA_019307945.1 of Deltaproteobacteria bacterium. Classification (GTDB taxonomy): domain Bacteria; phylum Desulfobacterota; class DSM-4660; order Desulfatiglandales; family Desulfatiglandaceae; genus B17-G16. The sequence continues at coordinate 46,510 of JAFDIS010000013.1, forward strand.
GCTGCCCGTGCCACGGCAGCGTATTCGACGCGGACGGAAAGCGCCTTGAGGGTCCGGCCCGAAAACCGCTCGAGGCCCTTCCCGTTACGGTCGGCAAGGACAAGGAGATCCTCGTCACGAGGATCCTCTGAGCCATGCTGCGCGCCCTGTCCCCAACCCTCCCCCGTCTGGGTCTCGGCTGCCTGGCCTTTTGCCTCGCCTCCGGAGTCGTACTCGCCTTTTATTATCGCCCCGCAGGGAACGTGTTCCGGAACGTGGAAGAGATCACGACGCTTGTCCCTTACGGAAAACTTTTCCGGCAACTCCATTACGGCTCGGGGCAGGCCTTTGTGCTTTTCATGCTCGCCCACACACTGGAGCACTTTTTCAAGAAGCGCTACCGCACCTATTCCCCTGGGGAATGGTCCCGCCTCGTGACCGCCGTGGGCCTGTGCCTCTTGATCCTCTTTACGGGGTTCGTGCTCAAGGGCGACAAGGAAGGCATTTTCGCGGGCCGCATCTTCATGAACATGCTCCGGGCAGTCCCGGTAGCCGGTGAACATCTTTCCCGTCTCTTCGTCAGGCCGGGGGATCATTTTTTCTTCTTGCCCTACCTCCATCACTGCTTCCTCCTCCCGGGCGTCCTGGTGTATCTGACCCGATCCCATATCCGGCGGTGGGTCCCCGGGGCCCAGACCATCTATCTGACCGGTGTGGGGCTGGTTCTTTTCGCCTTGCTGGTTCCTCCCCGGCCCGCCCTGCCGCCCGAGGCCCCCGCACCCTTGGTTACAGGGCCCTGGTTTTTCTTGGGATTTCAGAGCCTGCTCAAGACCGCCCCCCCTTTCTGGGCAGGGATAATGCCTCCGGTCTTCCTCTTCGCAGGCCTCCTTTCTCTCCCCTTCCTCAAGGACCCCTGGGGCAGGCGACTGCACGGCCTGCTCATCGGGCTCCTGGCGCTCTATGCACTGCTGTGCCTGCGGGCCTTCCTGGCGGGGCCGTAAAGCTCGAGGGGGTTTGACAAAAAATCCCGGATTCGGGTAATCTTAAACTTTTCGGCAGGGAAACAGACTCGATCACGGCCGAAGGAAGCCCTATGGTTTGAGGAGAGGGATGAAAATCCTTTCATCAACATGGTTCCATGCCCACACGCTACCCCATAATTCTGGCCCATGGCATCTGCCCTTTTGACAGGGCTCTCGGACCCTTCTTTTCACGCGACAACGCCGATACGGACGGATTTCACTATTTCCGCAAGATACGCAGTACGCTAAGGGCCCAGGGGTTTGAGGTCTTTCACAGCAGGGTGAGCTGGGCCTCGGCCCTTTCGTTGCGCGCCTTAGGCCTCAAGCGGGAACTCGAACGGATCACCCATGATTTCTCAAGAAGGCCCCGGGTTCACATCATTGCCCACAGCATGGGCGGCCTCGACGCGCGCTGGATGATCTACACACACCGCATGGAGGACCGGGTGGCGTCCCTTACCACCATCGGGACCCCGCACCGCGGCACGGCGTTTGCGGACTGGGGTCTTAGGCGTTTCGGATTCTTGATCAAGACGGCACGAACTCTCGGCCTTGACATCCAGGGATTCAGGGATCTTGCCAGGGAAGCCTGCGAGCGACGAAACCGAATTCTTGAAGGCTTCGAAGCAGCAAACGGTGTCTTTTATCGCACCGTGGCGGGCGCCCAGCCCCTGGAGCGGATCTTCCCTCCCTTGAGGCCCTCCTACAGAATCATCCTCCGGGAGGAGGGGGAAAACGACGGGCTCGTCTCCGTGCGGTCCGCCATGTGGCGGGAAGATCGGTTCTGGGGCCTGCTGGACGCTGATCATTTCAACCAACTGGGCTGGTGGGACCCTTCCGAGGCCCGGACCGGTGTGGATCGGAGGAGTTTTGAAAAGGGAATTCGGGAGGTTTACCTGGAGCTGGCGCGCGGACTCGAGGCATGGGAACAGAGGCGCACCGGCGTTGGATGAGGAGGTGAAGAAATGAAAGAGAGAATCGAGATCCTGGAAGGTGACATCACAAAGCAGGAGGTGGACGCCATCGTCAACGCGGCCAACAATTCGCTCCTGGGCGGCGGGGGTGTGGACGGCGCCATTCACCGGGCCGCCGGGCCGCAACTCCTTGAGGAAACCCGAAAGATAGGCGGCTGCCCCACAGGGGAGGCCCGGACCAGCAAGGGCTATCGCCTGCCGGCCAAGTGGGTGATCCACACGGTGGGGCCCATCTGGAGGGGAGGGGGCAAGAACGAAGACGGTCTTTTGGCCTCCTGCTACCGGAGCTGCTTTGAAGAGGCAAAGCGCCTGGGGGTGCGCACCATCGCCTTTCCCTCCATCAGCACGGGGGCCTACGGGTTCCCCCTGGAGCGTGCCACCCGCATCGCACTGTCCGAGACGCGGGACTTCCTGGCGGGCGATGCGTCCATCGAGAAGGTGGTCTTTGTCTGCTTCGGCCAAGAGGTGCTTGACACCTACCGGGAGATCTTTGCCCAGGTGTTTCGGTAGGTGGAACCTCCCCTTGCCGGCCTGGCAAAATCCAGCCGCAGGTTCGAACCTCCTATGGCCATGATCTAACTGCCATCCCCGCGCGGGGGCCTTTTCCTCCGGTGCAAGTCTCCGGGCCTGGTCCTTTCAACGACTTACCCTCGGGAGATTCCTGCCCCCTCCGCGTTCCCGGCCGATGGCCGGGCCGCGGCCTCCCCCACGGATAAGTCGTGAAAGAACGGCGGCCCTCCGCCTACGCACCGTCGGAAAATGTCTCCCGCGCTCCGCCGGAATGACCCCAGAGATGCCGACGCAAGAAACGATGCCCTTTCGGACTAACCCCAGGCAAAAAAGCGCTCTACCCCTCCTCGTCTCTCAGGAAATAGCGGTGGTATTCAGCGTCCGAGAGGTACTTCTTCATCAGGCCCGCCACCGTGTCGAAGAGGTTCGTGAGGTCTTCGTCGGACATGCGGTTCCGGATGAGGGCCATAAGCTCGTCATCCGAGAATTTCTGGAGGTAATAGGTAAGCGTGAGTTCGTCCACCTCCCGGCTGAACCCGAAACCCACGAACCCTTCGTATTCCTCCACGAACCGGTGGCTGTGACTCGTCATGGCCTTCTCCCCCCCTCGCCCGCGGGACGGCCGCGGCGCCTGTATCATCCCCTGGCCCGCACATCGATGAGTTCCGCAACGATACTCACGGCGATCTCTTCCGGCGTCTCGGCACCGATGTCCAGGCCGATGGGGGAATGGACCCGGGCCAGATCCTCCTCCGTGAATCCTTCTTCCAGGAGACGCTTGTAGATCAGGTCACGTTTTCTGCGGCTCCCTATCATGCCTATGTAGCGGGCCTCCGTCCTCAGGGCCTGCCCCAGGACCTCCTTGTCGTAAAGATGCCCCCGCGTGACGATCACAACGAAGGCGTGGACATCCACCGGGAGTCTTGCCATGACCCCTCCGAAAGGCATACAGCGCACCTCTCTGGCCTCCGGAAACTGCCCGGCATCTGCGAACTCCTCCCGGTCGTCCACCACCACAACCGGAAATCCCACCAGGGCCGCCAGGGGCACCACCTGTCTGGATACGTGTCCGCCACCGAAGACGTAAAGCACCGGTTCGGCCGAGACAGGCTCCAGGTAGACCTCCACCGTCCCCGAGTCCTGTTCCAGGGAGAAGATCCCGGGCCGGCGAAGGGTCGAAAGGGGTGAAAAGCGCTCCTGCAATGCCCTTTCCAGGCCTCCGCTTTGATCCAGGTCTCCCGCGCGCCGGCCGTCGCTTCCCAGGAAGAGGCGCGGTACACGACCCCCCTCCCATTGGTCCGTGTCGAGCACCGTGCAGAGGAGGCCCATCCCGCCCCGTCTTTCGATCCGTTCCAATTCCCGTGCCAGGGCGCGATGCACGGCGTGGGAGGGAACCACGGGCTCCAGGAATACTTCCACGTCCCCCCCGCAAAGCATGTCGGTCTCGGCCACGTCGGTGCCCTTCAAAGAGAATCCGAGTCTCCGGGGGCGGCCCGTCTTCATCACCTCACGCGCAGCGTCCAGGGTCTTTGCCTCCAGCATACCGCCCCCGACGCTGCCGGCCATGGTCCCGTCGCTCCGCAGCAGGCATTTGGCACCCACGCCACGGGGGGCGGGACCTCCCTGTCTCACGACGGTGGCCAGGACAGAGACCCCTTCATCATGGCTCAATTTAATGATTTCTTTATATATTTCCTTCATGATCCGCCTCGTACAGCACATAGGAGCCCTTGGCCAGGGAAGCGGCCACCACCCGGTCCGGCCGCACATCAGAGGCCAGAAGGCATTGAGCCACCGCCTCGGCATGGCGGGGTCCGTTCGGAATATCCAGCTTGTTCATAAAGGCGATCTTCCTGGCGCCGTCGGGGCATCCCTTGAAAAGCCCCGCCGATGACGTGAACAGAGCTGTCATACCTTCCGCCGTGATCTTTCCACCGGGCGCAATGCCCGTAACCACGGCCACCCGCTCGGGCCTGAAGACCGTGTCCCCGGAAAGCGGTTTTCCCAGGGCGTCGAGACCCGCCAGGGCCACCACCACGGTGGCCGAGGCGGGAATCACCGGCTCGTGCGGCGCCGGGGCCTTGAGGGGCTTCCGCGCGGCCCCGTCCGCTTCCACCAATAAGAAATCCACCGCGCGCTCCCGAAAAAGGTCATCCAGGTCCTCCACGGGCATTCCCGACACCTTTTCGGACGCAAGCACACGGACCCCCACAAAGACGTGCCCGTATCTTTCCAGGCCGCGGCGGACCTCATCCCGCCAGTCGGGTCCCGCGCCCGCGAACACCCGGCAGGGCGCTGCACGGGACTCAGGCTCCCACACCTTCGTGGTGGTGGTCGTCACCACGCGATCGCCCCGGGCCCGAAGGGCGCGGGCCAGGGCGAAGAGGAGGGTGGTCTTGCCGCCTCCTCCCACGAGGGCCAGGTGTTCCCTCGGGCCCAGCGCGAGGGCCTCGAAAACCTCCTTGATCCCTTTACTGTACATGCGCCTTTCCGCGCGCCCCCCCCGGGCCGCGTTACTTCCTGCGAAGGACCCGGCTGTCGCCCACGCGGACCGTGACCTGGGCCTTGTCGAAATATTCGATCAGGGGGATGGTGTACTTTCTCGACGCACCGGTCATCTCCTTGAACTGCGGAGTGGTGATTTCGCCTTTTTCTTCCAGGAAGCGGGTCAGGCGATCCTTCAACCGGGCGATGGTGTCGCGGTGAAAGTAGAGATCCTCCTTGATTTTCACGAGCACCCCGTCCTCCAGGAGCACCTGGAGGACCTCGAATGCGGTGTTGCGGCTGAACTTCCCCGTCAATTCCTTGAAGTACGGGGGCTGAAGGCCGCTTTCGAGGTAAATTTCCTCGATTTCCTCCCTCACCTTTGCCTGGTCCTCGGCCAGGGTCACCCGGTGTTGTTTCAGCCTCACGCTCTCCTTGTCCTGGACCACCAGATCCTCCCGGGTCAAGCGGCTCAGCAGGGCGTTGAAGAGCTTCGGGTTGCGGGACCCGGTGGTCCGCGAGCGGAGTTCCTCCTTGAGAAGGCCCGCCTTCAAGGGGTTTTGCTCATGGTATCGCTTCAGTGTTTCGAGGATTTCGTCCCGCGCCTTTTCGAGAAAGTCCGCATGGATCAGCAGGCCGCGCTCCCGGTCATAGAGGGAGACTCGCTTTCGGCTCATGAGGCCCTGCAGGATCTCGTCCAGTTTCTTCCTTTTTATATTGGCCAAAAAGGTGAGTTCATCCTGCGCCACACCTTCGAACCGGCCCTGACGGACGAAGCGTTCCACGATGGAGGTGGTATCGCCTTCCCGGAGGATCTTCATCTCAGAGAGGACCGGTTCGGAAAACCGCTTCTTTTTCCTGGGAAGGGCATTGAGGATCTCCCCTCCGCCGATGGTCCGGATGGGTGAATAGCTCCTGAGCACGTAGCGATCTCCCCGCAGGACCGCCGTAGGCTCATCCAGCCGGATCTGGGCGTAGCAGGCCTCTCCGGGCTTTAATTCCTCCCTATCCAGGAGCACCACCGTGCAGATGATCTCCGCCGTACCTGTGTGAAACCTGGCCTTGGCACGGTTCTTCAATTTCCGGGGGGAGCTGGGAAGCAGGGCCAGGTTTACGTCCACCATAAAAGTGGATCGCAGCGAGTCTTTTTGGGCCACCACGTTGCCCCGGTGGATAGAGGCCTTTTCCACCCCCTGGAGGTTGATGGCGGTCCTGGAACCGGACAGGACTTCGGTCACTTCCTTTCCGTGTACCTGGATGCCCCGCACCTTGGACTGAAGGCCCTGCGGGTAGATGGTCACCTCCTGTCCCGTTCCGATTCGCCCCGAGATGGTGGTTCCCGTGATCACCGTTCCGAAGCCCCGCATGGTGAAAACCCGGTCCACGGGAAGCCGAAAGATGTGTCCCGCTTCACGGGGCGGAATCTCCCGTGCCAATCGGGCCAGGGCATCCTTGAGCTCGTCCAGGCCCTCACCGGTCACGGACGAGACCTCCACCATGGGCGCCTCCGCCAGAAAGGTCCCGGCGAGGTATTCTCGGACGTCTTCCCGCACCAGTTCGAGCCAGTCCTGTTCCACCATGTCGATCTTGGTGAGGACCACGAGCCCGTGGCGCACCTTCAACAACCCGCAGATCTCCAGGTGCTCGCGGGTCTGGGGCATGACGCCCTCGTCGGCCGCCACCACGAGTGCCACGATGTCGATCCCCGTGGCGCCGGCCACCATGTTCTTGACGAATTTTTCATGACCGGGCACATCCACGATGCCCAACAGGCTCCCGTCCGGAAGCTCCAGGTGGGCGAAGCCCAGCTCGATGGTAATGCCCCGCTCCTTTTCCTCCTTGAGCCGATCCGTGTCGATCCCGGTGAGCGCCTTGATCAGGGAGGTCTTGCCGTGGTCGATGTGTCCTGCCGTGCCGAGAATGATCTGTTTCATGAAATGAATCCCGTCCCCGCCCCCCGGGCCCCGGGCCGCTGGGCGTGGAAGTGCATTGCCTTCCCCCGGGGTATAGAGAAATGAGATCAGAGTGTCAAGAGGAGGTGGCCCCCCCCGGACCGCCGTTCCCTCCGCCCGCTACGGAGCGGATCCCGGGGCGGGGAAGGCCTACCGCCCTCCTACGCGCCCGGCTTTTCGAGCCCGAAGGTCCTCGAGAAGGGCCTGCATCTCACGGATGTTCCTGGAAAGGTACCATCGACCGTTGGCGAAGACGCCGTAATCGGCCCCTCCCATGGCAGTAGCCAGTCTCACGGAGTTGGCGTAGAAGAGCCATTGCTCCACCCATTTCTTTTCGAGGGGCTCGTTGAAAGGGCTGTCGCCTGCGTCCGGGCCCTTGGCGAGCCCTTCCCGCCAGGCGGTGCGCATGATCCCGGTGGCGGCCAAGGTGGCCCTGTTCGTGGTCTTCACCGTATGCTCCAGCCGCCTGAAATGGCCGTCCGAAAGGCTCCGTGCATGACAGGCGCCGCAAATGGCCATCATGCGGCGGCGTCTGTCGGCCATCTCCCGGGGGCTGATGAGAAAGGAGCGACTTTCCTTCCCCTCCAGGTCGGTGGGCAGGCTGAGGCCCCCTGGGGTCTTGATCCTCGATGTATCCGGCGATGCCGGGTGGGGGTGGGCGTATACCAGGCCCAGGAGCCTCCAGGGAAGCCGATCGCTCATCGTATGGGTCCGCTCCGCCAGGACCTGGCCCTCTGCGCCCGTGAGCAGGCTCACGTGGCAGGCCGCGCACGTTGGGGCGCTGAAATCCCGTCCCACCTTCCATGGCACCGCATTGAAATCCCAGGACGCCCCTTGAGCCGCGTAGACATTGCCCATCTTGCTCACCCGGTATACGGCGTAGGCCGGGACATCCGGCCCCTTGTGACACTCGGAACAGGTGTGGGGCTTTCGCGCCATGGCAATGGAAAACCGGTGCCGGGTGTGACAGGCCGCACACGTTCCTTTGGTCCCGTCCGGATTAAACCGTCCCACGCCGTGGTTGGGCCAGCCCGACAGCACGGGAAAAGACATCTCGCCCATGTCCGTCTCCCGTGTCTCGAGACCTTTCATTTCCACGAGGGTGCCGTAGCAGAAAGAACAGGAGTCCCTATTCGTTTCCCGTTCGGGCCGGGAGATGGAAATCCTGGTCCCGTTCCAGGTAGGCGACCCGTTGATCTGCCGCACAAGATCCATGTAGAGGGGGTTTTCAAGCAAATTGATCCGGGCGTAGGCCATGAGGTTCCGGCCGTACTGGGCATGCTCTTGCACGTGGCAGACGGCGCAATCCGCAGGCGTTACCACAGGGTGTACCCGGAAATCGTTGTGCTCGAAAGAATCGCCGTGGGAGGCGGCCCTCATGGTGTGGCATTCCGCGCACCCCACGGCGTTTTCCTTGTACCGTTGGGGCACCTGTGTACTGGATACCTTGCGCCTCAAGCCTTCCTTTCGAAGGGCGTCTCCGGGGGTGGTCAGGGCATGCCTGCTCTTGCGCCAGTCCCGCACGATCCCCGGGTGAAGCGTTTCATGGCATTCGAGGCAAACGGCCGTCTCCACGCTCACCGGTGCGGCCGTTTCGGCTGGCACGGCCGAGACCAAACAAAGCATGGACAGGGCCTGGAGCAGGGCCATGATCCCGGCACGGATCTTCCCCTTGCTGTTCCCGGCCATACTACGCCGCTTCCATCAGTACACGGACCGGTTCCAGTCCGTACGGCGTTCCCTGTTCGATGGCCGCCAGAACGCTGCCCCCACCCGTAAAGTAGTAGGTCCCTTCAGCGTCCAGACCCCTGAGATAGTCCCCGGGGCACAGGGCCTTGAACTCCTGGAGCGTGTCCCCCCCGCCGTAGAGTTTGGCAGCCTGTTCGTTGGAGGCCGCCATGCGATAGAGGGCCCTGCTGCCCTCGAAAAAGTGGGGCATATACCCCATGACGGCGTTGATGAAAAAGGTCCCTGCAGACCCCACCACCTCCCTGACTCGCTGATCGTCGAAGGATGCGGGGTCCACGTCCACGATGAAATCTGCGCGGCCCCTGCGCCTGAGTTCCTCCAGGCTCACGGTCCGGTACCGGCCGTCCACCCGGCCCTCCATGGTCTCCGATTCCACCACCCGGGGCAACTCCAGGATCTTGTCTTTTCCCTGATCAAGCGCCACAAGTTCCCGGGCCAGATCCCGGTCCTCCGGGGTCACGCCCCCGATTTTGAGATTGTACTTGGCCGCCAGGTAGGTGTTGTACATGAGGCCGCCCAGGATCAGCGCATCCGCCCTCTCGTGAAGGGCCCGCAGGGGCCCGATCTTGGTGTCGTACTTGGCGCCCGCGATGACCCCCACGAAGGGCTTTTCAGGCCGCAGGACCCGCTCCAGGTTGGCCAGTTCCTTCTGCATCAGGGCCCCCGCGTAGGCGGGCAGTCGGCGAGCCACGTCGAACGTGGACACATGGGCCTGCCACGAGCCGAAAGCGTCGTTCACAAATAGGTCTGCCAGGTCCGCAAGGTCCTCCGCCAGAGCCTCCCGTTCCGGGCCTTTGGCCTGTTCTCCCTGAAACCAACGCGTGTTGGGCAGGTATACCATGTCCACCTTGTCCGCCCTCAGCGCTTCCACCGCATTTCTCGTCGCCTCTCCCGGCTCCAGGATGCCCCGTTCAGGGTCCACGGCACAGTCGGGGACCAGGATCCTGGCGGAGAGTTTTCCTTCCAGGTAACGCACGATGGGCAGCACGGATTCCCTGTCGCGGCATTGAATCTTTCCTGTTTTCTTGTCCCGCGGCCTTCCCACGTGCGTCATGAGGATGGGCTTTCCCCCCCGCCGCGCCACGCCGAAAAGGGTGCCCAGGGTAGCATCGATGCGGTAGGGATCCTTGATGCGCCCCCCCTTGACCACGTTGTGGTCCACGCGGATCAGCACCACCTTGCCCTTCATGTCCGCCTGCTCGAACCGCCTGAGCCTGGGATCCAATACGTTCGTGCCCATACCTTCCACCTCCATCGTGGCCGCCGGCCGACCCCCCTGTGGGGGGTGTGTGGCGGTTGCAACATCGCATCCGGCTGCAGTATATTCGTGGGGCCGTTTAAGAACCTCCTCCGTGCCCTGATTTCATTTGTTGATGTGCACCAGTTAATCCTATTTCCGGGTCCGAATCAAGTTGATTATGTCCGCTGCAAAACCACTCGCCCACGTGCTCATCATCCGTCCCGGCGCCCTCGGGGACACGCTCATGATGTTGCCCGCCCTGGCCGACCTTGCCCCCGCCACCCTGGTCACTTTTTTGGGTCGCAGACCAGGGATCGACTTTCTGTCGGGCCACGTGGACCGGGTCATGGACATGGAGGGCGGAGGGTGGCACCGCCTCTTCCTGGAAGAGCCTGGACCCGGGCCCCTGCCCGCCTCCCGAGCCGATGCAGTGGTGGCGTTCCTCGTGGATGATACGGTCCGCAAGAACCTCGAACATCATTTCCCGCAAAAGCCTGTTCACCTTTTCGAGGCACTTCCCGAACCCGGCGAACCCATCCACGTGGCCCTGCACGTGGCCAGGAAGCTGGCCGAGGCCGGCCTGCCCCTGGATCCCGACCGGGCCTTTCGCCGACCCGCAGAAAAGGGGCTCCTGGCCCCTCGTGGTGCGGGCAGCGCCACGCGAGGCGGCCCCCTGGTGCTGCACCCTGGTTCCGGGTCCCGGCAAAAGAACTTCCCGTGGTCCTTCTGGCGCAGTCTCCTTTCAGGAATCCTTGGGTGTCCTGAAACCCGGAACCGCCCCGTGGCCCTGGTGCTGGGCCCCGCAGAGGAAGAGCTCCTGGGCCCCGTGCAGGAAACGTCCCCGGGTGATTCCATCCGTGTCCTCCTGCGCCCGGGACCGGAGGATCTCTCCAGGGTCCTCCAGGACGCATCCCTGTTCGTGGGCCATGACAGCGGAGTCACCCATTTGGCCGCCCTTCACGGCACGCCGACGCTCGCCCTGTTTCGTGCCTCGGACCCCGTCCAGTGGCGTCCCCTGGGCCCGCGGGTGCGGGTCCTTCAGAAAGCCGGGCCCTCGGCCGATTTCGTGGCGCAGGCCGTGGACGC
>JAFDIS010000083.1 GCA_019307945.1 Deltaproteobacteria bacterium
GGCGACCTCTTCCTTTCACGAAACCTGGAACCCGAACATGACGAGATAGTGTTTGACAGTATCCAGGATACGGTGGGCAAGGTATTTAATGACTACCGGAACCATGTTTTTATCACTGCAGCGGGAATCGCCGTAAGGGCCATTTCCCCCTGCATCCGGGCAAAGGACCGGGATCCCGCGGTGGTGGTCATGGACCAAGGGGGACGATACTGCGTGAGCCTCCTGAGCGGGCACCTGGGGGGCGCAAACGATCTTGCCCGCAGGATTGCATCCCTCACAGGGGGGCAGGCCGTCATCACCACGGCCACGGATACCGAAGGCCTGCCTTCCATTGATGTGGCGGCAATGCAGAAAGGCCTGGCGATTTCCAATCTTGGTGCCGTCAAGGTTGTCAACAGCGCCATACTGGGGGGAAATCCTCTCCAAGTCTTTGATCCGGATGATCGTCTGGGTTTCAGAGCCCATCCACCGGAAGGAGTGACGCTTCAGTACTGTAAACGGGAACAGGAATGGGTCCCGGGACGGGCCGGCGTCTGGGTGGACTGGCACGAAAAAACCGTGCCCCGGGGCGGACTCCTGCTCCACCCGAAGTGCATGGTAGCAGGGATCGGCTGTAACAGGGAGACCGGCAAGGATGAGATTGTGAAACTGATCCGGGGAACATTGTTACGGGAATGCATATCCATGCACAGCCTCCGTGCCTTGGCCACCATTGATATAAAAAAGGAGGAGGCAGGTCTTCTCAAGGCCGCCAGGGAACTCGGGCTCCCCCTCCTTTTTTTCAGCCGTGAACAGATTGAAACTATAGATGTGCCGCACCCATCTCTGACCGTAAAGCGGCATATGGGAGTGAAAAGCGTATGCGAGGCAGCAGCCCTGTTGGGGGCGGGAAAGGGCGAACTGATCATCCCCAAGACAAAGAGCAGAAACGCCACCATGGCGCTGGCCCTGGAATACTGAAGGTGGTGGGTCTTGGCCCCGGGCACCCGGATTACCTGGCGCCTGCGGCCCAGCGCGCCCTGACCGAGGCCGAGGTGATCGTGGGATACAAACGATATATCGGGCTACTTGACCCTCACCTGCTCACCGGAAAAAAGGTCATTTCCACCGGCATGCGGGGCGAGATGGAGCGGTGTGAAGCGGCCCTGGCAGCGGCGCTCGGAGGCAAAAAGACCGTCCTGGTGAGCAGCGGCGATCCCGGCATCTATGCCATGGCCGGCCTGGTCTTTGAGATCATGGAATCAGGGGGGCTTCTTGACCGGATAGAGGTGGAAATTATTCCCGGTCTCCCTGCCCTTTCCGCGGCGGCCGCCCTGCTGGGGGCCCCGCTCATGCACGATTTTGCGGTGGTGAGCCTCAGCGATCTCATGACGCCGTGGGACCGGATAAGGCAACGGGTTGTCGCCGCCCTTGAAGCCGATTTCGTCCTGGTCATCTATAATCCCCGGTCGAAAAAAAGGAGATGGCAGATCAGGGAGGTCCTGGATCTTGTCACGAAATACCGCGGGATCACGGCCCCGGTAGGGATCGTCAGGAATGCGGCGAGAAACGGCCAGGAGGCCCGGGTGGTTTATTCCGGAGACGTTAATGAAACCGTCATTGACATGCTTACCATCGTTGTGGTGGGAAATTCCAGGACACGCATCATGGGAAAAAGGATGGTGACCCCAAGGGGATATATGGAAAAATACGGAATGACAGGAGGGAAAGACGGGCTGCCCTGACGGATGGGACGGCCCCATGGATAAATGGCGTATGCCGATATGCGCCGGCGGATGTAACACGGGGAAGAAGGGTCGAAATCGCGCATCCTCCGACTGAAGTCGAAACTTTTCCATCTCTCTCATAAACAACCGCCGCTTACAAACGACGGTCTTCACGCGGCTGCGACAGCCGGATTCATCATTTGCCTTGCCTCGCCCGCGCCCGCCACGTTTTTCAACACCCTGTTACGCGGTGGAGTCTTACCTTCTTGCCGCAATCCCGTGACCCCAAGCGGCATTATTCACCACATGCAAAAGCTCCGGGACAGACCGATCAAAATGCGATGGCCTCATATCAATATGAATTTGTACCAGATCCCGGCTCCGGACATAAGCAGTGCGAACAGCACCGTAACAAGAAACATGAGAGTGTTTGCTTTACGGATATGTCCCCGGTCCAAGGGATCCCCGGGATCTCCCAGCAGGGGGAACATGTCGAGTCGCCCGTCTCGAAGCAGTGGCCCGCCCAACTGGACTCCGAGGGCCCCGGCAAATGCCGCCTCCGGATAACCTGAGTTGGGGCTGCTGTGCTTCCGCCCATCCCGAAGACCGATGCGCAAGGCCCGGATCGGCCGTGCGCCTGACAGAAGCGCGGCGATCGAGATAAACACCAGACTGAAGCGCGCCGGGATATAGTTGGCTGCGTCGTCGATTCGCGCCGAGGCCCAGCCAAAGTGCAGATAGCGGTCATTTCGATAACCGAAGGTGGAATCCAGCGTATTGACGGCCTTATAGCCCATGGCCCCCACCGGACCGAAAAAAAAGGCGAAGAAAAGAGGTGAGACTATGCCGTCCACCGTGTTTTCCGCCACGCTCTCAACCGCCGCCCGGACGATGCCCTTCTCGTCGAGCGATTTTGTATCGCGGCCTACCATGCGGGAAACTGCGTACCGGGCCTGCGGGAGATTTTCTGCTGCGAGGGCGACGGATACGGCGTGACTGTGGGATGAGAGATCTTTTGCGGCAAATGCGGAATAAAGAATCCAGATCCTAACAATATCTCCGATCAGTGAAGATGCTCCCCTTGCTGCCGTCAATAGGCCCCATGTCGTCAAGCAGGTTCCTCCGATGACAGCCACGGCCACAACGATTCCGGCAAGACGTTGGTTGCTTGACATTCGCCGAGCCGGTCCTTCAAGCATCTGGGCGGTTCGGCCGATGAAGCGCACCGGGTGAGGCAGCCATTTGGGATCTCCCATGAGAAAGTCCAGCGCCAGCGCAATCCAGATATCTGTAACTAGACTATTCACAGCGGCTTATCCTGGGGTACATTTGCGTCACATTTAATGTAGTGCGGCACGAAAATCCCGGCCCTCTGGGCCGGGTCAGATCCGGAACGGCTGTACCGCTTGGGATGTTTCAGCAGGCTGTTGAAAAATTACCGCACTTATCGATGCTCTGGTTAAAATTCGATTCAAAACACTCATTTGCTATTGATAAACCGAGGTTTTTTTGGCCTGCTTCATGCGATTTCGTTACCAAGCAAAACGGCTATGGCGTCCAGAAGCCGTTGGTTTTCATCCGCAGTGCGAACAGCCACCCGGAAATAGCGATCATCCAGGCCTTTATAGTTGTCACATACGCGGATCGCAATGCGACGTGAGAGCAGCCTCCGCGCCAGTTCCCGCGCATCCAAAATCGCATGATTCAGATGGATCAGCAGATAGTTGGCAGCAGATGGAAAGACTGTTAAGCAGCCCATCTCCGCAAGGCCCTGATGGAGCTGCTCCCGGAGCAGCGCTATTTCCCTGTGTGTTTTCTCGGCATATGGCCGGTCGTCAAGAACAGCAACTCCCACGGCCTGTGTCAGGCCGCCTACAGACCAGGGGGGGAGGAATCCCGAGATAAGATCGGCAATTGGTTCCGGAGCAAGGACATAGCCCAGGCGCAGACCGGGAATAGCATAGAACTTGGTCATGGATCTGAGAACAATGATATTCGGCCGCCCATAAGACGCCATGCTTCGATAACCACGCACGAAATCCGCAAAGGCCTCGTCTATGACAAACAAGGTGGCTGGATGCCGGTCCGCCACATCTAGAAGGGCCGCCGGCTTGAACATGGCGCCGGAAGGGTTGCCCGGTTGTCCGGCGATTACCATCTCGCCTCCGGACAGCTCCTGATCAATGCGGCTCCAATCGACGGAAAACCCGCTTTCGGCATCCTGTGCTATGAAGGCGGCATCCAGTCCCGCCCTGGTGATGGCAACCGAATAATCAATATAGCTCGGCACGGGAATTACTGCCCGGGTGACCGTCAGGGCACATGGAAGCGCATAGAGGAGTTCTGTGGAACCGTTCCCGCAAACGACCTGTTCCACCGGCAAAGAGAAAGCAGAGGCAATGGCCCTGCGCAGGTCCACACAATACGGGTCCGGATAGTGCGCCACCGTATCAAGACTGCGTAAGATCACCTGCCGGAGACAATCCGGGGGGCCGAGCGGGTTGATGTTGGCGCTGAAGTCGAGGAGATCCCCCGCCCGGCATCCCGCAAGACTCGCAAGGTTTAGAACATATCCGCCGTGTTGGAATTCCATAGGGCCCGTTTTCATCCCCAAAGCCCGCTGATGGGCTGACCGGAAAGCACAAGCAATGCCGCCATTTCGTTAATTTCACTTGCCGCCCCCACAGTATCCCCGGTTATACCTCCTATTCTTCGCATGCACAGATAAACGAAGGCCGCCGTAACCGTTATAACGGCAAAACCGGCGATCAGACCGGCGAATCGTGCGGTCACCCACGCCGCAGTCATCAAAAAAGCCATTGCATATACCGATTCCCGGACGGACCGATGTTTGCCGAACATGCGGCCAAGGCCATCTCGGCGCGCAGGAGGCAGTAATCCCAGCATCGGCACCATGACACAGCGGGCCATCATCGGGGCCAGGATCGCCGCCTTTACGCGATGTTCGGCGGGCAGGGACGCGAGCGCGGCCGCCTTCACCGCGAGAACCCCTCCGATCGTCATACAGCCGAAGGCGCCAATGCGACTATCCCGCATGATCTCAAGAATGCGGTTCCGGTCGCGACAACTGAAAAAACCATCCGCAGTATCGCCAAGCCCGTCGAGATGAAGCCCCCCGTGGGTTACGGACAGCCAGCCCACCACAATCACCGAGAGCACAAGTGATGGAAAAATGCCTTCAAGCACAACGGCCACCCCCGCCGAGGATAGCCCGATCAGCAAGCCGACGAGCGGGAAGAACGGCACGCTTCGGGCCAGGTCTTCTTCAGTGGGCCGGAAAACAGCGGGCAGTGGCAGCACCGTCAGAAAACCCATGGCAGCCCAAAACCGTTTCATTCGGTCGCCTCTGAAACCCGGGCTTCCGCAAAGGTTTTCACTTGGGTCAGCACCCGCGCGGCGGCCTCCACCAGATTCATAGCCAGGGCCGCGCCGGTTCCCTCCCCCAGACGGAGATCCAGGTCCAGAAGGGGCCTTTTTCCCAGGTACTGCAGCGCGATTGTGTGCCCCTTTTCCACGCTGCGGTGGGCTGCGATCATATAGTCGGCGGCCTCCGGCTTCAGGCGCTGTGCGATCAAGGCGCCTGCAGTGGATATCAGGCCGTCAATAAGCACGGGCTTGCGTAACGACGCCGCCCCGAGAATTACGCCGGCAATGCCACCTATTTCGAAACCGCCAATCTTGGCCAGCACATCCAGGCCGTTTTCCGGGTCCGGCCGGTTGACCAGCAATGCCTTTTCGATTACCGCGATTTTGTGACGCATACGTTCGTTATCGATTCCCGTTCCAGGCCCGGTTGTTTTGGCGGCCGATTCGCCGGACAATGCGGCGATAATGGCCGAGCTGGGCGTTGTGTTGCCGATACCCATTTCCCCGACGCCCAGCAAATCGTATCCGCTATTGCCGATCAGTTCTCCGGCTATCTGGATGCCGTTCTCAATGCAAGCAACAGCCTGCTCTTTCGTCATTGCCGGCCCACGGGCGATATTGCCTGTCCCTTGCGCGATCGGCATGGAGAGAAGACGCCTCGAACGGGCCAAATCATCCGTGCCCCATGCGACACCCATGTCCACAACTCTCACATCCGCTCCAGCCTGGTCGGCAAGGGCGTTTATCCCGGCGCCGTGATCCAGAAAAGTTGCCACCATCTGCCGGGTCACTTCCTGTGGATACTTACTTACCCCCTCGGCCACAACGCCGTGATCGGCGGCCATGACCACGATCACCTTGTGCCGGACAGCCGGTTGCAAGGAACATGTTATGCCGGCCAAGTCTACGGCCAAATCCATGAGCCGACCAAGCGCCCAAGGAGGCATGGCAAGTTGATCCAAGCGTTCCCGTGCCCGCCTTCTCCACGAAGCGTCCTGGGGGGTGATATCCGAAAGAACTTGATTAATGACATCCATCTATTCATCCTTTCAATTTAATTGGAAGGCCACAGACTACCATGATCACTGAATCTACGGCAGCCGACATTTCCTGATTGCAGCGTCCTGTAAGATCTCGAAACCAGCGTGAAATTTTATTCATGGGAACAATCCCCATCCCTACCTCGTTGGTGACGAAAATCACCTGAGCCGAGATGCTTCGGCCGACGGCACACACTTCCCGCGCAAGCCGGGCTATTTCTTCCTCTTCCAACATGATGTCATTCCGGAAGGCCTCATGCTGTAAATTGCTTACCCAGAGGGTAAGACAATCGCACAGAACAACATCGTATCCCTCGCTGCGACGCAAGCAGTCGGCAAGATTGAGGTTTTCTTCCCTTGTATCCCAGCCTCGATCGCGACGCGCTTTCCGATGCAGGTCTACCCGTTGACGCATTTCCTCGTCCAGTACCTGCGCCGTGGCGATGAACAACCGCCTTTTCCCTGTGTTCTCCGCCAACCGCAGTGCATACTCGCTCTTGCCGCTTCGACAACCACCGATAATCAGTGTGGTTTCCGCCATCTCATAACTCCTCCAAATGGTGCCGGTCATTCAGCCCGGAGAGCACCGCTTTCCCATTGTACAGGTGGATAGTGGTTACTGAACCGGGAAGAATTTCGAATGCCAGGTGCAATTGGGGATTCAACCCGAAAAAGCGGCAAAGCAGGAAACGAATCAGTCCACCATGAGTGACTGCAATAACGGTTTCTTCCGGTATCCGGCGCAGCCGATGTTCCATGCGGCCTACCCGTTCCCAAAAATCCGACAAGCTTTCTCCATTGGGAAAGCGGAAATTCATCCTGCCCTGAGCCCATTGCTCGACCAATTCGGGATCCCGGGCACAAATCTCCTGAAAGGTCATTCCCTCCCATCTTCCAAAATCGATTTCCCGCAGATCTTCCTCTGTTTGGATAACCGACCCGGTTCCTTGCGTTGCCACCCGTGCGGTTTCAAGCGCGCGCCGGGAAGGGCTGGACAAAACATAACCGTATCTCAATCGTTTCAGCCGGTTCGCCAACTTGTGGGCTTGAAGGATTCCTGCTTGTGTAAGTGGTGAGTCCGTCCTACCTATATATCGCTCTTGCACGTAGCTTGATTCGCAGTGCCTGATCAGTAGGAGTACCTTGAATTCCTTTTTCATTTTTTCTCGTTTGCTGCCGTCCATCCGGAAATGAGAATCTTCAATTCCCCCGGGGAATCATGCCCACGCCTTTGGCACGGGTCCTGGAGGACCCGGGATCAAGGCATGCGAAAAAATAAACGCCTACGTTGAATCCGCAGCGCTGTCACCATCGTGAATTTAAGGGGGCAGGAAGACATCTGCTTGATATTCCGAATATTATTGTTTTGAGCATAACGCAGGTATTGGAATAAAAAGATAATTTATGTCATGTATGGACGATTGCAAAAAAAACCCCCGAATCCATAGTCTGATCCGGGGATTCCGCATTCAATCCCGCAGTTGGTTGCAACGCCCCCACCTCCGCGAAAGGCAATGCAATATTATGAGCTTGAAAGCAGGTCTTCCGGCTCCCGGTTCATCCTACTTGCCGAGCCTTCCCATCCTCATGGACAGTGGCTTCATTCCGGCTTTCGTCCCCGGTTACGGCGGCGGGTCCGCGACGGAATTTCACCGTCTTCCCTATTAAGGCCTAATAGCCACTTTCATCGAAATTTTTATCAGTCTGAAAAACGAAAATCAAGGGTTATCGTGGGTCACCATCGAATCTTGACACATCGCCCCTTGTTCGGTACAAAATATGTCTGAACGTACGGCGGCTTTGGACAATCCCGGAGAGGACCTCGGCCGGGTAGCGGCAGAACCCAAAATGAAATCAGAGCCCGCGGGTTTGAGCGCGGCAACCTCAAAGCCGGGAATTCAGCCGAGCTTCCTTTTACAAGCAATAAGTTAGCCGGAACTTACTGGTCTGAAATTCCAAATCTTCACTCGGGGCGAAACACCGGGGCTACCGGGGTTCACCGGGCGGGATAAATCACTCCTAACGTAGATGGTTGTAGGTCGTTTCGCCGCCGTTTCTTTGCGGGGTGGTCCGGTGGGGAAACTTGCGTTACGCAGCCAATCCATTCGATGTGCGGCCAATCAAAGAGAGGGGGAGTTCATGGGGCGGAAAGCCAAAGTCTTGGTGACTGAAGACGGCACCTTCGATTTGGCCACGTACAAGTGGGACGATCGCCGGTTCTCCGATCTCCTGGTGCGGCAGAACGCCCTGGATATGGACCAGGCGCTGGATATCGTGCGCTTCCTGCGGGAGCAGGTGGCCGCCATGGAGCTGCATACCATCACGGTTCCGGTCCTGGAAAAGATGATCGAGGCGAAGCTTATCGAGTTCGGGGTCAAGAAGACGGCCCCGGTCCGCCTGGACAAGTCCATTTTTGTGAAGCAGGACCTGGTGCTTTCGGAGAACGCGGCGCGGGTCCTTGAAAGGCGGTATCTGCGCAAGGATGCCGGGGGGCGGCCCACGGAAACGCCCCAGCAGATGTTCCGGCGGGTGGCGCATCACATAGCCCGGGCGGAGAAGAACTACGGGTCGGCAGAGAGCGCGGAGGAGATGGAAGAAGCCTTCTACCGGATGATGGTGGAATTCAAGTTCCTGCCCAATTCCCCCACGCTGATGAATGCAGGGCGTAGGCTGGGGCAGCTCGCCGCCTGTTTTGTGCTTCCGGTGGAAGACAGCATGGAAGGGATATTCGATGCCCTGAAGAATGCGGCCCTGATCCACAAGTCGGGAGGGGGAACGGGTTTTTCATTTTCCCGTCTGCGACCCAAGAGGAGCCGGGTGGGCACGACCGGCGGCGTGGCCTCGGGGCCTGTCTCCTTCATGCGGATATTCAACACGGCCACCGAGCAGGTCAAACAGGGGGGCACTCGCAGGGGCGCCAACATGGCGGTGCTCCGGGTGGACCACCCGGACATCATGGAATTCATTAAGAGCAAGAGCAATCCGCGGGAGCTGAATAATTTCAACATCTCCGTGGGGGTCACTGATGCCTTCATGGAGGCCGTGAAGAACGGTGAGCCATACGATCTCATTGACCCGAGGGATCAGCGGCCCGTGGGAAAGCTGGACGCACGAGAGGTCTACGATGCCCTGGTGGAGCAGGCGTGGAAGGGGGGAGACCCCGGCATACTTTTCCTAGACCGCGCCAACAAGGACAACCCCACACCGGCGCTGGGCGAGATCGAGAGCACCAATCCGTGCGGAGAGCAGCCCCTGCTCCCCATGGAGGCCTGTAACCTGGGCTCCATCAACCTGTCCAAATTCGTCATCGAAAACGAGGACGAGCCCGGGATCGATTACAACGGTCTGCGGGAAATCGTCTGGCGGGCCGTGCGTTTTCTGGACAACACCATCGACATGTCGCGCTACCCCTTGCCGGAGATCGATCGCATGGTCAAAGGGAACCGGAAGATCGGGCTGGGTGTGATGGGTTTTGCGGACCTCCTCTATCAATTGGGTATCCCGTACGACTCCGAAGACGCCCTGCGGATCGCCGAAGAGGTCATGGGGTTCATTCAGGAGGAATCCCATGCGGCCTCAAGGGCCCTGGCCGAGGAACGGGGGGTCTTTCCCAACCATGAAAAAAGCATCTACTGCGGCCGGGAGGATTCTCGATTCCGGAACGCCACCACCACCACCATCGCCCCTACCGGGACGCTCAGCATCATCGCGGGGTGCTCAAGCGGTATAGAGCCCCTCTTTGCCCTCAGTTTCGTGCGCAACGTGATGGACAACGACAAGCTCCTGGAAGTGAACCCACATTTCGAGCGGGTGGCGCGGGAAAGGGGATTTTACAGTCGCCCGATGATGGATGCCATTGCGAAGGCGGGGGGAATCCGGCACATGGAGGAGATACCCGAGGACGTGAGGCGCATATTCGTCACGGCCCACGACATCTCGCCCGAGTGGCACGTGCGCATGCAGGCAGCTTTCCAAAAATACACGGACAACGCTGTTTCCAAAACCGTCAATCTGCCTCGGGACTGTTCCGTGGAGGACGTCAGAAAGGTCTACGACCTGGCCTATGATCTGGGATGCAAGGGTGTGACCATCTATCGCGACGGGAGCAAGGAAAACCAGGTACTGTCGGTCGGTCACAAGGAACAGGCCGAAGACCGCTTCCTCGCGGCGGTCAGGGAACGCCCCGAGACCCTGCCCGGGTTCACCACAAAGGTGGTGACCGGGATGGGAAACCTGTACGTCACCGTAACCGAGTATGAAGGCCGGCCTTTCGAGGTGTTCGCCACCATTGGAAAGTCAGGTCGTTCCACTACGGCCAAGACCGAGGCCATAGGCAGGTTGGTCTCCCTGGCCCTCAGGACCGGGATCGGTGTGGAAAAAATCGTGGAGCAGTTGAAAGGAATCGGGGGCGAGCATCCCGTGTTTCAGAAAAACGGCCTCGTCCTCTCCATCCCGGACGCCATAAGCCTGGTCCTGGAACGCCGGTATCTGTCGGGCGGGGAAAAGAAGAGAAGCCCACAGAAGACGCGCTCGCTAAGGGGGGAGACCTGTCCCGAGTGCGGTCAGACCATCAGCTTCGAAGAAGGCTGCATGACCTGCCACTTCTGTGGTTTCACGAAGTGTTAGGCCGGGAGGTTCCTCATCGCTGCCTTTTCCAGTCTATTCTTTCACCTCAAACGTTAGCCCGAGCTGACGCGCCGCTTCTTTCATGGCTTTCAGGGCAGGATCATTTGGATCAAGCGCCTGTCCTTCGGGAACTTCCATATCGAACTGGATACCGAGGTGCAGCCTCTTGAGGTTCATTCGTGCTGCAGGTCCCACGAAGCAGCGGAAGAGTTCTTCAGGGTCCAGGTAAACCTCTGGTGCTGTATCTTGAACTACCGCCCATAGGTTCGCCGCGAACACGGCTTCTTCAAGTCGCCCTTCACGAATATCCCGGTGGGGAGTGGCAACTGCGTACCAAGGCTTGAGATGCGAGTTCATATGGCGCCTCCGTCAATCACCGTTGTCTTGGTTCACATCATCGCTCAATTCTTTCTCCAGTTGCTCCAAGGGAGGAAGGATGTCGGCGATGGCATCCCTCACGGGCGGGAGATCTCGGATCGCGATTCGTCAAACCTGATGAAGATCCACTCCTTCATAGCAATGGATCAACACATCCCGGAATCCGGCCATAAGTCGCCAAGGAATATCCGGATACTTTTGTCGGTAATCCTCTGGAATACGTTTGGCCGCTTCCCCGATGATCTCGAAATTCCGGATAACGGCATCTTGGGTCTTTGGATCTTCCAGAAACATACGTTCATCTTCTGGAAGATAATTCATGATCCGGTCGGCACATTCCAGAATATGGGCAAGGTATATTCGAGGATCTTTCTTCATAAGGGCCTGGCCTCCTTGAGAATCCTCCGGCGCAATAACCTATGGATAGCGTTTTCAGTGAGCACATCCACCGGCCGTCCAAGTAGCCTCTGGAGTTCGTCCACCAATCCTGCTGGGAACCAGGGACTGGTCTGATCGCTAACATCAACCAAAAAATCAATATCACTCGATTCAGTTACTTCTCCACGCACTATGGAACCGAAGACCCGAATATTGCGAGCGCCATGCCTCTCTGCAATACGCAGGATTTCATCACGTTTTTCTTTGAGCAACTCCATCTCGGTCATAATCCACCTTCCTGGAAAGAGAATGCTTGTTGCGTATCCTTATAAGCTACCCGTTTTCCTTCTGTCTTCATGGTCTCGCGTTCGCTCAAGAGCGCATTCACCAGCTTCCAGTCCTCGAGGTCGCGTGGCAGGACCTCGAAAAGCGCCTGCGCAAGCTTCCAGAACGGTCCGCCTGCCTGCGCCGAGGCTTCGGCAGGCAGGTACGAGCTCGCCAATGAGCATCGCGTGGTGGAATCGCAGCCGGCCCACGAGCTCCCTGTGAAACGCCTGATCGGTGGGATCTTCCGGCCAGCCCGGAGTGTCGGACTGGAGACGCACCCACGCTGCGTTGAATGCTTGAAGACGACGGTCTCGGTCCCGGATCCCGCCGAAGCCGTCACCGTCCAGGTCTTCGAGCAGGAACCGCTCCTCAAACTCAGGAGCGGTCGAGGAACGCGCCCTGTTGCTTGCAGAACTTCGGCCCGCCCCAGCAGACCGAAGCAGAAGGCGTGCAGCGTGCCGGCGCGAACCTCATTAGCGCCATCTACACCTAGCCTAGCCAACTCACTTTCGAGGTCTCTTGCTGCCGTTCGTGTGAAAGTGCAGACAAGCATTTGATTGGGTGTCGCCCCATCTTGGAGAAGACGAGCCACGCGTCGCATCAGTGCAAATGTTTTGCCCGTCCCTGGTCCCGCCATTTGTTATTTTTGCAGAACATAATTCTAAAGTATCGCTTCCTCCGGGAGTGGCAAATCGAGGCTAGGTTTGAGATGGATTCGGCCCAGTGCTGCCAAGTTTCGCACAGAAAGAGCAATCTCACTTTCTGTGAGCGGAGGCCTCCGTCGCTGCTTCCATTTCAGAACAGCATCAAGAACGTCCCTTTCTGTTGGATTCTCTGAGCCAGCCTTTTGAAGCGATTTTACAACAAACAAAATAGTAGCCGTTATCTCTGCTCGTTTTGTATCCATCCTCATAAAAAGGTCAGCAGTTCGCTCAATGATAGGCTCCCATTCCTTGAGCTTTTCAGCGTATGCTGCCCGTGCATCCTTGAAGGTTGGCCCGACCTCTACTGAAAACATTCGGCCAAGCCGTTTTTCACGAATGAGCCCGTTGTTCATAAGGCGAGCAATCATTCCCTTCAATTCTGGTGCATATGGGCCAAAACTCCCCTGGCGATATTGTAGTCCTGTGGGCAATCCTTCTTCAGTGGCCACATAAGCAATCTTTTGAAATGTGGTACGCCCCACTGGTGGGTGATATGGCTGCTCCTCAAGGCGGTTTAGTACTTCAACTAAAGCAACCCAGGCAGGCTTTATCCATTTGGGTTCTGGCATGCGCTCTTTGGTAAACAATTCTTTTTGCAGGAACTCCGGTTGTAATTCCTCATGTGGTGTGCCATAGGGGGCATAAAGTTCAACAGGTATTTCCATGCCTTTAAGATAGCGATAGAGCATTGGGCCCACAACTCTCCATTCAAGCTGACCATAGCCACATCCTAGAGGAGGAACAGCGAGCGAAGTGATACCCCATTCCTTGTAATGCTTGAGTAAATACTCCAGCCCTTTGATGATATCTTCCAGCTTTGTAACAGACCGCCAATGATCCTTGGTAGGAAAATTGAGGATCCATGGCTGGTTCAATGACTTATATAGATATGGACGCCCCAAACGGACCTCACCACGCCGACAACGACTTACATAGTCTTTAAACATATCTGGGAAACGCTTCTTAAATTCGAGAGCTATTCCCTTACCCATTACCCCTACACAATTAACAGTATTAACTAAGGTCTGGGCCTTTGACTCAAATAGGTTGCCTATAATGACTTTGATCATAATCGCCCCCTCAATCCTGAAAGAACAGGTGTGCATTGATTGTTATTTCCAAAGCAATCCCCATTCTTTCAATTGCATATTTTGCATCTTCACAGGAAACATAAACCCCTATGATAAATTTGGGCTCAACTTCATCAGGGACAAGCACCTCTGCACACTTGATCCGCTTATGTTTCCACTCTTCTATAGGATCCGTATGCGTCCAATATTCAGCGAACACGACATCTCTATTCACGTGTGATAGACCACGAGGCGAAGGCCAAAAAGCCGTATAATCACTGGCTGCATTTCCATCCGCAATAACCACATTGGGCAGATCCAGAACATCAGTGCTGATCCTCAAAACAGAAATTTCCTGATGCCGATCTCGCCGCTTAAACATCATGGGATTTCTAGCATGAATATACAAATTTACGTATTCATGAAGCCGTCTACCTCTTGGTACGCTTTTTCCATCTCTTATGCCTTGAATGTCTTCCATAGCAATAGACTGATGCCTCAATCGTTTTGCCCGCCTATGGGAAAGGATACCATACTTCATAATGGAAGGAATATTTTCTATGGGCGTTATATAATGGAGTTCTTGTAAATCGTCTCTATCCATTCATAATACCCCAATTTCCTGCCCGTGACTGCTCCAATCACCCTCATCCACAACAAACTGCACCTGTCTGTAAAGCACTTCCGGGTTCAGCTTTGAAATAGGATCCTGTATGATACGCAGCCTGGGCTGCTCACCTCTGCAATGGGTAACGATGTAAAGCCATGCACGATCTCCAATCTGCCGCAATTTATCCACTTCGGGCCCGGTCAATATGATAGCCCCCGTCTGGGAACGCCCCTTGACCTCTATGAATCTCTTCTCTCCGTTGGGGCCTTCTGACCGAATATCATAGTGTTCTCCATCACTGCTCACATCGGTGGTGTCCATCCGCGGCTGCGTTCATAGCGCATGGCGACATCCATCGCGATGGCCTCGACCTCATCGTCACGCCGCATGGGGATACCTTTGGACGGAACATCCTTTTCATTTTCAAGAGCAGCGACCGGGGATGGTACTACTATGGCTTGTGTCAATACATCCGGGAGATTAGCTGTCAATCTCATCATCAGGTCGAGCTCTTTGAGACGCTCGGCCTTGCGGGCCTTCAGTTCCTCGATGCGCCGCTGAAGCCGCATCCGTTCTTCGCTGTTATCTTCCCCGAAAAGCTGCGCTTGTTGCAGATCATTCAGTTCTCCTTGCAATTCGAGAATCAAATCCGTAAACGCGGTGTTCAAATACTCCCTGCGTAGATCACATTCCTCAGCGCGAACGGTTTGAACATATCGAAGCTGCTTCTCCGTAATCTCTTCGTAAGCCCAAGCCTGGATTTCCTCGGTGCCTGCCTGCCGCGCCGCGTCGCTTTGCGGCGCAGGCAGGGACCGCTCTGGCAGATCCGGCACCTGCCTGTCCGGCAGGCAGGTCGGTGGATCGCCCTCTGGCGGCAAACAGTTCAAAAGATAGGATGGCGAGGTGGCGCGCAGCCCCATATGACCTGCCTGCCGCGACGCATCCACTTGCGGCGCAGGCAGGTCCATGGCCACCACTGTCAGCCGCTCGTGGGCCAAGCGTTTTCGCGACTCAAGCCGGCCGTCCTCAATAGTGGAACGTACCAGCCAAAGTCTCTGAGGTCGTGCGATATTCGGGTCAACAAGAAGAGCACCTTTTGCAAAAGACTTTCGAGCCTCACGGATAGCCCACTCAATCAAGGTATCAAACAACGGATGCCCAGGGCCAAGGAGTTTGGTTCGCTCGGGAACGCGAACTTTGCTGGCTACGCTGACAAGCTGTTTATCAAAGACAAAAGGTGTATCATACGCTTCTGAGAGCGGGGTTCGGCCTGTCTGCGTGCGACGCACAGGCAGGCGTTCACGAGAAAGGTCAAGGAGGGCAGCTGGTGTCGGGCCAAGGTGCCATACACCTGCCTGCGCCGAGGCTTCGGCAGGCAGGGGGGAATAGTCACCTGCCTGTCCTGCGGACGCAGGCAGGTCCTTGCGAATCGTACCACCACAGGCCGTCCAAGCGCGCTCAAAGAAACGTTGAATGAACAGGGGTTGGAGGCGACGCTCGTCAGAGGCATCGCGCAACTCTCTGGCTGCGCGGAGATCGAGCCTGGAAGCCAACGAGGTCTTCTTCTGAAGAGCGATAAGCCGTTCGGCCCTTTCCTTTGACGCCAGATCCAGCGCGGCGTCCGCTTCAACCCCGACTTCTGCCTCAAAGTCAGAATCAATCGCCTTCTCGATGAGCTTCACAAGGGGAACATCTTCAAGCCATTCGTCGATTACATCGTAGACACGGTCTGAGCCCATCTGCTCACGCATCACATCGAGCTTGTTGAGCACTTTCTGGAGAACAGCACCTTCGCGCGTGTTCTGGGCAACAAGGTTGTACACCCGCACATCGTCTTTCTGCCCGTATCTATGGATTCGCCCCATCCTCTGTTCGAGGCGGTTGGGATTCCACGGGATGTCCCAGTTGATCAGATAGCGACAGAACTGGAGGTTGATCCCCTCTCCGGCGGCGTCCGTAGCCACCATTATCTTGGCGCGGGTCCGAAAATCCCGCTGTGCCTGCTTTCTCGCATCGACGTCCATCCCGCCGTGGATTGTAGCCACGGTGTAACCCTTGTCCTCGAGTCGCTTGGCAAGGCTCTCCAGTGTGTCGCGATGCTCTGTGAAGATAAGCAGCTTCTCGTCA
>JAFDIS010000173.1 GCA_019307945.1 Deltaproteobacteria bacterium
TGGTGCACTGAAGGCCCCGCCATCCGGCATTAAAAGCGCCGGGAACTTCCGCATATCCGGAATATGACGTACTTTTCGCAGCCCGGTCGGACCGCATGGATCGACGTATCAATGCCATGGTAGTTGAGAATCGAGCCGCTAAGGTTTCCGGTGCGACCCGACCCTCCCACTCGCGCTCCGTCCAGGGTATTCTACGGTTGAAACAAGGCGGCCGGTTGCGATAAACTGAGCGGCGACAATTCTTGATAAAGGAATATCTATGAACCAAGTCAAGCCCCTTGAAATCACCGATGATGAGTTTTCGTCCCTGGTGCTCGGCGCGCAGGGCATTGCGGTGGTGGACTTTTGGGCCCCTTGGTGCGGACCCTGTCTCACGATGGCGCCGGTCCTGGAGGCCTTTGCCCTTGAGAACGCGGGGCGGGTCCGGGTTTTCAAACTCGACGTGGACCAAAATCCTAAGACCGCGGAAAAGTACGACATCCAGAGTATCCCCACCCTGGTCTTTTTCAAGGACGGGGTGCTGGCTGAGATCCACGTGGGAACCCTTTCCGCCGAGTCGCTCCGCCAGAGGCTTGCTGCCCTGACGGAGGATTGACTTCACACCGAGACCTGCCCGGTTTCCGAGCCGTAGTACGCACGCCGTGATCACTCGTTGACGGCTTCCCCGTTGTACAGGGGGGAGATCTCCCGGAGGGTCTTGACGGTCCCTTTCAAGGCCTCCAGGAACCGGATCACGTCCTCCTCGGTGTTCTCCAGACCGAACGAAACCACGAGCGTCCCCTGGGCATCGGCAAATTCACGCCCGATGGAAAGGAGCACATGAGAGGCCTGAAGGGCCCCGGCCGCGCACGCGGATCGCGTGGATACGGCGATGCCCTCATCGTCAAGCATCAGGACGATGCTTTCGCCTTCGACGTATTTGATGGACACGGAGACCAGGTTAGGGAGGACCTCCTCCGGGTGTCCGTTGAAGATGAACCCATCGATGTATTGCGGAAGCGTCTCCATCAGCTTGCCCCGCAACCCGGAGGCATGGGCTATGCGCCGGTCCATGTCTCTCAGGGCTGCCTCCGCAGCCACTCCCATCCCGATAATTCCCAGAAGGTTTTCCGTTCCAGCCCGCTTGTTGTGCTCCTGCACACCCCCGTCCAGGAGAGGCCAGACCTTGGTGCCCCGTCTCACGTAAAGCCCTCCCACCCCGGTGGGCCCGTAAAACGTGTTCGACGAAAAGCTGAGCAGATTCACTCCCAGCTTCTGCACATCCACGGGGATCACGCCCACTGAATCCACGGCGTCGGTGTGGAAAATCACCTTTCTCTCGCGTGTGACGGCGGCGATCTCCTCAATAGGCTGGACCGTCCCTATTTCGTTATTGCTGTGCATGATGGTGACGAGAATGGTCTGGTCCGTGACGGCCTCGGCCACGTCCGCCGGATTCACCCGACCGTATTCGTCCACCGGCACCGAGGTGACCTTGAAATCCAGGAGCTTCAACCTCCTGAGGCTCCTGAGCACAGCGTTGTGCTCGATGTTGGATGTGACGATGTGTTTGCCTCTATCGGAATGGGCGAGGGCTACGCCCTTGATGGCGTGGTTTACCGACTCCGTGCCGCCGGATGTGAAGACCACTTCCTTCGACGTGGGGCTGTTGATGAGCCTGGCAACGGATTGTCTTGCTGCGTCCAGGGCCTCGGCCGCCCGGTCCCCGATCCGGTGTTGACTCGAGGGATTGCCGTAATCGGCGCGTATCGCTTCGATCATGGCGTCCTTGACTTCCGGGAGCAGAGGATTTGCGGACAGATGGTCCAGATTGATCGCGGTCATAAAAAACACCCCCTCGTCCGGATCCTCTAGTGAATTTCCACCAGGTCATTCTGGCAGGCCGAACAGAAGGTTTCGCCCTCGGGTACCTCTGCGTCACAATAGGGGCAGTAGCACTTGTCCCCGTGGGTGTGCTCGTGCGTCTCCTTGCGTTTCGGTTCTGCCTTTCCCTTGCCTGATATACGCGCCTCGTAATCCTGAATGGCCTGATGAAGTGCGTCCGCTCCCAGGTTGGAGCAGTGTAGTTTGTTTTTAGGCAGACCTTCCAGCGCCTTGGCTACATCCCTGTTGCTGATTTTCTTCGCGTCCGCAAGGCTTTTGCCCTTGGCCATCTCGGTGAGCATACTGGAGACCGCGATGGCGGCCCCGCACCCGAAGGTCTGGAACTTGATATCCCGGATGCGCTCCTGCTCGATTTTCAAATATATGGTCATCATGTCCCCGCACAGAGGGTTTCCAACTTCTCCAACGCCGTCGGCATCCTTGATAACACCGACGTTTCTGGGGTTCCTGAAATGGTCCATGACGGTTTCAGAGTACATGGTCGTTGACCTCCCTTTCGGCTGAGTTCCCTGAGATATCCCTTGTATGAAATATAGTCACATAAATTCCATAGTAAAGAAATAGGAATAAAAAAAGCAACCGAAAACGAGACCTTATTCCTCCGCCTTAGAGCCTCTGAAAAGGTGACCGGCTGGACAAGAATGCCCATAACGATATTCGATAAGACAAAAGCCTGGAAAAAATGGAATGCTCGGCAAGGGAGAGAATCAGAAATATGTTTTGAAATTGCCTGGTTATCCTCTCCACAGCCCAGTGGTATCGTTTTGGCATCCCGCTTGCCGCAATATGGGGCTCAAAAAACGGGGCGCTCCGAGGTGTACGATCGGCAGGCGCTGTAGAGGTGGTCATACGGAAGGAAGAGGCTTCCCCTCCCCACCGGCCCGGAAAAAGCCCTCTGAGGACGCGCAAAATCCATATCTGCCGGGCGGTAATGAAATGAAAAAGATCCGAGTAAATATTAAACCTTTTAAACTTGATTCCGTCAAGTCTTCCCTTTCCGAGGCCAGTGTCCATGGGCATCCTCGTCATGTTCGTGAACGCGAACGTTGCCGTGGAAGCGGGCGCTCTGTCGGCCATCTTCATGCCCCGGGTGGAATTAGGAAAGCCCGAAACAGGCATAAGCCGCAATGGGACCCCGGCATGACTGCCTGCGGCCGGAAGCCCCTGCGCTACGGCGTCTTCGGCAAGCGCCGTGATCATCGGCCCCGCTGCCGGGTCCATCGTGGTGTATTATCTATTACGTGCTCTTCTTTGGGCGGGTGTGCCTGGATGATCCCGTGAGCGCGGTCTCGGTTCACGGTGTTCATGATGCGTGGGGCACGCAGGGGGCGGGGATTTTCAGCATGGGAGGTACGTCCCCCGAGATAATCGGCGTGCAACTCCCGGGGATTACGGGACGTTTCGTGTGGGTCTTCGTCACTTCATCCATCCCGTCCAAGGTGATGGACAAAGTGACTGGTCTCAGGGTATCCGGAGAGGAGGCCGTTCGATACGATATTTAAGGCGGTGGAGCCCAAAATCTATTTTATGGATGAGCACCAGTCTAAGAAAAGAACGCTCCGCCTCTAGCGCCCCGCGACAAGAGTCGATCCCGGGGGCATTCTTCCCCGGGACCGATCCACCGCTGCCTC
>JAFDIS010000084.1 GCA_019307945.1 Deltaproteobacteria bacterium
AATATACTTCTTGAGAAAAAGGAAATCTTTTTCAGCGATTTCGATAAACTTTACCCCCATGCCGGGGGGACGGTCGGGATCGGCGGCTTCCCGCTTGTGCGCCCAGACCACTTCACACTTGATCTGCATGGACTCCGCCACACCCGGCAGTTGCAGTTTGAGCATGAACTGGTGGCCCGGCGGGAGGGGATTTTCGGTCTTGATGGCAAGACCCCCTCTGCTGATATTCGTGGTGTAGGCCCGGATGAACGCGTCGCGGTCGCGGAACACCAGGGACAGTGCCTTGGGAACCCGTTGCTCGTTGCGGGCGGTATAGTCGCAGGCACGGTCGATCATCTTCTTGAAACGATGTGTAATGGCCACCAAAATGGTCCTAAACTGCCCGGACAGTTTGTTGAACTCCTGGTCCAGGAATTCCCTATCGATGATCCCCAGAGTGGTCTCTCCAATGGCCCTGGCCGTTGCTGTGCGCTTGATCCCCCCGATGAAACCCAGTTCGCCGAAGACCTCTCCCTGCTCCAGGATCTCAATGATGTATTTCTCACCCCCGACGTTCTTGGAGATCTCCACGGACCCGGACATAATGATATAGACCCAGTCCCCCGCGCTGCCCTCCTTGAAGATGATCTGGCCGTCACGGTAAGTCTCTTCGATGGCCACGTTGTAAACACCGCTCTTTTCCATGGATTCCTCCAATCCGGGCCTCGCCCGGGGAAAGGGCCGTTACCGGACCGCCATGGCCCCCCCAAGCGCTCTTCCACCCTTCGATGTAAAATGTCAGGGTCCCGTAAAGAAGGCCCAGGGCCTTTACGGATGCGAAAAAATATAGTGGAAAAGACCTGTTCGATCAACCGGAAAACCTCTTAGGATCGGATTGAAGCAATCGGTGCGAACCGTCCGCCGCCTCGCACCGGGGAAGCCATCGGATTCCGGGCGGGCCGGGCATTGTCTCTTGACGGAGGCCTTTGTCCCGGCCTATCCTCATTTTGGCGTCAGTCCCCCGGGCGCATGCGCTGAATGGATGCCCCGCCTCACAGGTGGCGCCTCCCGGGCGGAGGCCCCATTTTAAAGCGGCCCCCAACCGCACCTGGTTAAACCGGAGGGGGTGCGACAATGGATGGCACATGTCCCCCAACCTGCCGAAAATCGGAGTCCTCGTTTGCCTCTTGAGCCTGCCGGCAATCCACGGTATCTCCTCGGGGGCAGTCCGGGAGCCTGTGCCTTCATCCCCCGTAGAGGTCTCCGATGGTATCGTCAAGATCCGCGGAGATGGAATTTCCGTCAACCTGCTCGTCCGGGCCCTTGACAAGGAACTGGGGGTGGAGGTCTTGGGCCTGGAGCAACGGGCCCTGGAGACGATTTCCGTGAGCCTTTCGGGCCGCAGTGTGGAAGGGGTCCTCAAGAAACTGATGCGTGCCCTTGGCGAAGCCAATTACGTGTTCGAATATGCCGGAAATCGACTTTTCCGCGTCACCGTCTTTCCGGCGGGCGTTGAAGGCAAGACCAAACCCCGGCTCCGCCCCCCTCCCACGTTTTCTGCGGGCCCCGTGGCGGTCCCGAAACCGCGGGTGGGTGCCGTGCGGATCCGCTCCGTCATCGAAGGGTCCCAGGCCGAGCGCCTCGACCTCAGGCCGGGCGACCTGATCCTGGAATACGACGGTGTCCGCGTGCGACGGGCCCCTGATCTGGTGGCCGCGGTGCGCAGAAAAGCGGGGCAAGGGAGCGTGGACATGGTGATCATGCGGGAAGGCACGCGCATGGACCTTACCCTGGGCAGCGGGTTCATCGGGGTGAGGATCGAATCGGTGCGGATTCCGTTGGAAGAATTGCCCAGGGAATTGAGGGAGTGGGACTGAAGGGGTACGGGACCGGCCGCGGGAAGCGGCCGGTCCGGTTGAAAGTACACGAGCCTGCCCCCCGGGGGCTCCCCGTGACCCGGCTCATCAATGAAATCGAGCGCAGAATCCGGAAAGCCCGCAGGCCCTGGCCCCATATTCTCACCCGCCATGCGAAACCCGAAATCGGGACCGAAATTCGAAGACAAACCCCGGGGGGGTCAACAACCCTCGTCGTCCACGATCTTAAAGCCCTCGGACGCCGATGCCGCAGGCTTGGGGGTCTCGGCTTTCCGGACCTTGGAGAGCTCCGTCACCCCGGATGCGCGGGTCCGCACCGCCTGGTCCGGATTGACAAGGGCCAGAATCACTCCGAAGGCCACCAGGACCGCCGCCGCCGTGACCTTGGCCCTCCTCGATCCGCCCGGCAGTGTCTCCGGATCACCGAAACGATTTTCCACTTTTTCCACGAACCAGTATACACCCACCGCCATGAGGCAGACCAACAGCGCTACGAGCCCCGAATGGATCCCGAGAACGTCATTCAGTCGCACGGCGCCCATGCTCCCCGCCTCATAAAACCCTTTGAGAGCCGGGAAAATCTCTGCAAAAACCAGTGAACCCAGGATCATCCCGACTATGAACACGAGCCCATCCAGTTTCCCGGTCACGGCAGCCACCACGGAAGTGGTGGGGCAGTAGCCCCCCATGACGAATCCCACCCCGAGAAGGAATCCACCCGCGATCTGGGGCCAGAGATAGGTGGGCAGGAGGTAGACCCGGCCCAGGTCGATCCAGCCCGCGAGAGAAAAATAGAGGAGGCCGAGGCTGCACACCACGATGGCCGTGAACATGACCTTGAGCACGGCGAAATCACGCAAGTAGAAAATGGCCGTCAATTTCCTGGGATTTCCGAAGCCCGCTCGCTCCAGGACGAATCCGAAGAAGAACCCGATGAGCCCCGCAAGCTGCAGGCTGTAAGCGAAATCAAACCACCCGAACTTGTACAGAGGTCCCATCACAGCCACTCCTTTCTGAAAAAGTAGGCCGTCGCATATGCGCCGCCGAAGATGCAGAACATGAAGATCCAACTGCCCAAGGCAAGTTCAGAGGCGCCCGTCAGTGCTTGTCCGCTTGTGCACCCGCGGGCCAGGCGCGCTGCGAACCCCGACAGCACACCCCCGAACAGGGCCAACCACAAACGGGAAGCAGTGCCGATGGAGGGCCCCCGGGCTATTTCCCCCCGGATTCTCCCGGCGATGAATCCGGAAAAGAGCCCGCCCAGGCAGGCGCCCAGGGTCAGGAACACGAGCCAAGCCTTGAGCACATGGCCGGAGCCGGTGGTGTACTTGGAAAGATAGGCGTTGTTCGCCGCATGTTCCGGGGCCGCGAGCTGCACGGCCCAGGCCCCGATCCTCGCAAAAGAGGCCGATGATCCCACACCCCGTCCCATGGTGTAGAAGGAGAAGAGAAGGACCAGACCCAGGCAGAAGCCGATGACATAGGGATTTGAGTATCGATCCTGATTCATGTGAAAGCTCCTTTCCCTGTGTTGAAGTGAGAGCTTTGAAAGACCGCCCCGCCCGCCCCCGAACAGGGGCGGTGTTCAAGAACCCAGCCGTGCTACGGTGGCCCCCCACCCGGAGGGCCCGGGATCCAGGGAGTAGCTCACCACAGCCGGGTGGCGTTCCAGGACCGCGTGGACCGTTCTCCTGAGCACCCCCCGACCCTTGCCGTGGATGATCCTCACCTCGTTCATGCCCTCCTCAAGACATGCCGAGATGTATTCCTCCACCACCGAAGCCGCATCCTCGGGGCGAAAGGCGTGAAGATCCAGTACCCCTTCTATTGGAATACGTATGGGCTCCTGTTCTCGATTCGTCACAAGGGCAAAAACCTCCTCCGGCGGACCCGTCTCTGTATAGCCTGAATCCCTAGAACTTGACCTTGGGCGCCTCACGCCTTTCCGGAGGCACCTCAAAAAACCGGGCCTTCTCGAAACCGAACATCCCGGCCACGATGTTCGCTGGGAAACTCCTGATCTTCGTGTTGTAGGCCCTCACCGCCTCGTTGAAACGCCTTCTTTCCACGGCGATCCGATTTTCAGTCCCGGCCAGTTCGTCCTGGAGTCGGATGAAGTTTGCGTTGGCCTTAAGGTCGGGGTAGCGTTCCACCACCACGAGAAGCCTTGAGAGCGCTGAACTCAACTGGTTGTTTGCCCGGATCTTCTCCTCGACGCTGGTGGCGCCACCTACCCGCGCTCGGGCCTCCGTCACCCGGGTTAGGACCTCCTTTTCGTGGGCCGCGTATCCCTTGACCGTCTCCACGTAATTGGGAATCAGATCATAGCGTCTCTGCAATTGATTTTCCACCTGTGCCCAGGCGGCCTTGACTCCCTCGTCCATGCGGACCAGCGTATTGTAAGTGCTTTTGAGATAGAAGAGGGGAATCAAGATGATCGCCAGGACAATACCTATGATGATCAGCGCAGTCTTGAACCGATTAGTCATCTTCACCTCCCAGGACGTCGATCTTTTGGGCGAGTTTTCGTAGTTGTCCGAGAATCCCCATGTAGATTTCAACCGGTGAGGCGTCCGCCTTCCTGGCGCCCATCTTCTTCAGATTCAACAGGGCAAGGAAGGGTTTTTCATCCAGCTCGAACTCCAGGGACGCCGCACGCACCGCTTCTTCCCCTCCGGTCGCCTCCCCTGCCCCTTTGAGAAAAAGGAGGCCCTGGAAGATCGCCAAGAGCGAGGGAACGGCCCGCACAAGGACTCTTTCCAGGAATCGCGGCTTTCCCTCATTTTCCAGGTAGCTCTCCCGGAGGAGGAGGAGCTTTCCCTTGATCTCTCTTTCGCACTGGAGCCTCACGAATCGCGGTTCGAATCGCAGTCCGGCAAGAGGATCCTTACCGTACACGACGCGGTAGGCACGCTTCATTCCCAGATACTCAAGGGGAAACACGTCCATGGAGGTCTCCAGATAAGCCGGCGTGAGGAACAGCGGCACGGCCACCCCTTTGTTCCTCCATTTCCTGACCAGCGGAAGGGCCCGGTCCAAGCGGTCCACGGCCCGCTCCGAGAGCACCACCATCAGGTTGACATCGGACCTGCCCGGACGATAGCCCGCGCCTGCGGCACTCCCATAGAGTACGACACTGACCAGGTCCTCTCCGTAAATTCCCCGGGCCTCCCCGCAGAAGGCCTCCGCCACGGCCATGGGATCCTTCGGGCCTTTCCCCATCATAACCACCCCCGTGTCCGACGCATGCTAAAAACTTCCACCGGCACCGCCTCCTCCGCTCATTCCCCCACCAAAACCGCCGAACCCGCCCCCGAACCCACCAAAGCCGCCCCCAAAGCCCCCACCGCGGGGACCGCCCCCGCCACCCAGCAGAAAAGGCAGAAACAGGAGCCATGAGCCGCCCCGGCGGCGGGAGATCAGGGACCCCATGAAAAAAAGCAGGATCAAGATGGGCAGAAAGGCCATCCCGGCCGAACCACGACGCTCTTTCCGGGGCTGCCTGTCCTGCGTTGCCTTGATTCCTTCCTTTTCCGCAATCACCTTGGCCACGGCCAGGACCCCGTTGAACAGGCCCTCGCCGTATCGGTCCTTTTTCAGGTATGGAACCATGTAGCGGTCCCGGATCTCTCCCACGAGCCCATCCGGCAGGATTCCTTCAACTCCGTAACCGGTCTCGATCCGCATCTTGCGCTCTTTGACCGCCACCAGAATCAGGACCCCTTTGTCCTCCCCCTTTTTCCCGATCCCCCAGGCGGCGTAAAGCCGGTTGGCGTATTCGTTGTATTCCGCCCCCCCGAGGTCGGGCAGCGTGACCACGACGATGGGAATGCCGGTCATTCGAAAAACCCGCTGGGCCAGAGCCGCAATCTGTTGTTCCCTTTCAGGCTCGATGACCCCGGCAAAGTCATTGACCAGCCCTTGTGGTTTCGGGATGGGCCTTTCGCACCATCCGGGCTGTGCCGAAACCGACAGGCACCAGAAAAACAGGGCGGCCCCTAATAGAATCACCAGCGCCCCCGGGCCCGCATCTGCCTTGTGTCCCGAATTCCGCCTCAATCGAGGCGTGTCCCTGTTCCCACCATTCACAACGACACCTCCTCCCGGCTTCTCACCGTCCCAGCGCAGCCAGCATCTCCCCGGGATCCGTGCTGGGCGCTTTGCAGGTCCGCCCGGAGCAGACATAGGCCGTGGCCTTTCCTTCCCGCATCCCGTAGTTGTTGACAAATTTTGCCATTCTGCTGATCCGCGGCGCTTTTCGGTCCCCGGGCCTGAAGATCACCACCGTATTGGGCAGAAAACGGGTGTTGAGCGCCTCCAGCATCCTGGCCGTATCAGGCGCGCCCTTGCGGCCGTAGCCCCCGGAAACCCCGCCGGGGTGCACCCTGCCGCATGCTGCTTCTCAAGGATCGGACCTCAGGAGGGAGAAGACCCGCAGGGGTATGTCCATTCCCTTGAGGAGCACGGAACCGCGGTCATGCACGGGCCATAGTCCATGAATCAGCCTGGCCGTCCCTTCGCCCATCAGGATGTCCCCTCCCGTGGCGTGGGCCGCCAGGCGGGCCGCGATGTTCGTGACCGGTCCGCTCGCCGTATAGGTCATACGGGTCCCCAGGCTGCCCTTAAAACGGGTCATACCCACGAGGGCCTGGCCTGAGTTGATCCCCATGTTCACCACCATGGGGGGAAGGCCGGGAGCGAGGGACTCGTTCATTTCCTTGTTCTGGTTGTAAATATCCAAGGCGGCCTTGACTGAGTTGACCGCGTTGGCGGCGGCGTCGTGGTCCTTGAAAATAATCATCAGGCCGTCGCCCGCCGTCTCGTTGATGTCCCCGTGGGAGCGATGGATCGGATCCACGAAACTGGAGAACATCTTCTCCACGATCTCGTTGACCTCCGCCTCGGGCCTCTCGAGACTCAGCCGCGTGTATCCCTCCAGGTCAAGGAAAAGGACGCTCACATCCCGCTTTTGCTTTTCCTCGTCCAGCTTTTCCGGGTTTTTGCGTACCATCTCCCGAACCGACTCCGGCACGAATGGAGAAAGGTGTGCAAGCATCCGGCTGATGCGGATCTTCTCCTGCGTTGTCTCCCAATGCTTCCTGGCGCTGACGATGACATTCTTGAGAGTCTCGGAAAAATCCCGGATGAGCAAGAAATCCTTCTTGTGAAAACGGGTACCCGGGCTTGCCACCACGCTCACCACGGCGAGGATTTTCCCGTCCTCCCAGACGGGGATGGCCGCCTCCGGACCCACCGGGATACGTGTGCCGTCCTGGCGGACCACGGGATCTGATGCCGATACAACGACCCCCTTTTTCCGCGAGATCGCCTTCCTCACAGCGGCTCGATTCCGTTTGCAGGCGATGCAGTTGACGGGCCGGTCGTAAAGAGCGCACTGAAGGGGTCGCGTGTATTTGACTGCGTCCGGATCCAGGAGAAGAATACAGGATTCCATGGCCTCGGGGATCAGGGTCTTCAGTTCGTCCCGCATGGTCTCCAGGATGTCATTGACCTCCATGGAAGAGGCGATCCTGGCATGGAGCCGTCTTTGCGCCTCGAAGCGTTCCCTGTAATAGCCTTCCATGGCCTAGGCTCCCGGGCTCCCGTCCGGATCCCTGCGGCGGCTGATCCGACACCCGATCCCGCGCAGGCGGGGCGTGCCGAAGGCCTTTCCCGTGCGATCAACACAGGTAAGCATGTTGTAGTTGGACCGATCCCAATCGAAGGGGGGACCTGATTCGGGGAACCACCAGCCTGAAGATGCGCACACCACCCTGGGATGCATCCGGGAATTCAAACGGGCCTTCTGCAGGATGCTTCCCGATTCCGTCTCGATGACCACGTCATCTCCGTCTCCAATCCCCAGCCCTGCGGCCGTTTCCGGGTGGATTTGTGCGATGGGATCAGGTTCCTTGGTCCGAAGACCCTCCACCCAGCGGTAGGAGGAATGAAGATAGTAGCGGCTCTTGGCGCTGGTGAGGACCAGGGGATAGCGGGCATCCTCCCCTTCCGCCTCCCATTCACACCCGGGCAGAGGGGAAAGACCCCATGCTTCTGCCTTTTCCAGGAAAAGTTCCACCTTCCCCGAGGGGGTCTTGAACCCGGAGGTTTCGTATTTCCTGAACCGGTCGGGTCCTTTGAGGAACCCCTTGCGGGCGAAGGCCTCGAAATCGAGGCCCGATGGTTCCAGCACCAGGTCCAGCAAGGCCTCGTAGTCGTCGAACCACAGATCTGTGGGCGTCAGGGCCTTGCCCAGCTCATTCAGGATCCAGATATCCGGCCGGCACAGGGGAGGAGGATCCACCACCTTGGGCCTGGCAAGAACGATCCCGTGACCCAGACCGTAGTGACCGATATCGTTGAACTCGAAATGAGTAGCCGCGGGCAGGACCACGTCCGCCATGGCCGCAGTAGGGGTCATGAAGACCTCTGAGACGGCCAGGAACTCGAGCCGTTTGAGGGTCTCCAGGGTCCTGGGGCTGTCTGCGTAGGTCACCAGGGGATTCGTGCACTGCATGTAGGCCGCCCGCACCGGATAGGGCGTGTCCGCGAGAACCGCTTCCCTGAAATGGGCCGGGGGCACGGTCATGAGTCGGGGGATGGTGCCGTGGTGGGCGTGGATCATCTCTTTTCGCTTTTCGGGGATCATGTCCGCCCGAACAAATTTCCCCAGCCCCGCCACCGGTGGTTCGACTGCATGGATATTCCCCCCCGGCACGTCCAGGTTCCCGCAAAGGGCCATGAGGCACACCAGGGCCCGGGCCGCATCGAAGTTTTCCGGTGTCTGCTCAATGGGGTTTCCCCACAGGACGGCCGCAGGCCGAGCGGCGGCATAGGCCCTTGCCGCCTCCCGGATGGCCTCGGCCGGCACCCAGGTGATTTCCGAGACCCGCTCCGGGCTGCACGATTGCACCTGTCTCGCCAGGGCGTCGAACCCCCGGGTCCACCGGGCCACGAAGTCTCTGTCGTATAGGTTCTCGTTAATGATCACGTGGAGAAAACCTGCGGCCAGCGCGGCATCGGTTCCCGGTCGGATGGGCAGCCAGGCCCGGGCCTTTCGGGCCAGGGCCGTCTCGATCGGGTCCACAACGAGTAGTTCGGTCCCTTCCCGAAGCTGTTGCTGGAGAAGGCTCGAGATCACTCCCTCCTCATTGGTGTGGGATGGGTTGCTCCCCCACAGGATCACCAGACGACTCGGGTGATGAAGATCTGCAACCGGGTAGAACCCGACCGTGTGAAGCCCCGTGACCTCCCGGGGGGCGTGGCATACGTCCTGGACCGCCACCACGTTGGGGGAACCAAACAGGTTGGCCAGGCGAATGAGCACGAAATGTTCCAGCCCCTTGGGCATGCCCTGACAGAAGGCCACCGCACGGGCCCCGTAACGGTCCCGGACCGATGCTAGGCGATCCCGGATCTCGCCCAGGGCCTCGTCCCACGAAACGGTCTCCCACAGGCCCTGCCCCCGCTCGCCCTTCCGGCGCAATGGCTTCCTGAGCCTTCCCGGATGGGTGAGGCGTTCGTGAGAATGTCTTCCTTTGGCGCAGACAAAGCCTCGGTTCAGGTACCCCTCGGGGTCTGCACGGATCTCCACGATACGGTTTCCCTCGGCCCCCACCAGGAGGCCGCAGCCCCCGTGATCCATCCGTGCACAATGGGTCTTGACCCAGCGAATCTCTTTTGACACGACAAACCGCCTCCGATCCCCGCGTTCTCGATTCCTGACGCTTTTCCAGCACCCTATCACACGGGTGTCCAACAAATCAATGCGAACCTCCCGGGGGGCGAGGTAACCCGGATCATCTCCTTGGCGGGGCTTTGACACGAGGCCCGATTTCATCGTATATACCAAGGGAAAGAACGAAGTAAGGCGTTCTTGTCACCCTCTGAAGCGTCAAAACCCACACCCCCTGGGGGCTTGCGGTGTATGAACCCCGAAGATAGAGAATCGATCCCTCTCCCCGAGCACCTGCTGGGGCGTTGGCAGGAGTTCCTGGAATGGTCGGCGCAGGCGGCCGATGTACCCGTCACCCTTGTCCGGCGCCTCAACGGTGCCTTTCTGGAGACCTGCTGTACCCACGAGTTGGGACCGCCCTTTTACGATAAGGGAGCACGTCTGCCTTTGGCGGGATCATTTTGCGAGGGGCTTTTTCGGCCTGAGCCCCCGGAGGCCGTGGCTACCCCGGAGGCGAGCGCGTCGGAAGGGCCGTTTCCTGATCTGGCCCCCGGGATGAACGGTTTTCTCGCCGTCCCTATCCGCTGGCCCGACGGGGACGTTTTCGGCGCCCTTTGTGCCCTCCACCCGTCCCCGGACCATTTCGACGAGCACACCAAGGCCCTTTTCTCGGCCCTTGGCGCTGCCCTGGAGGCCCAGCTCGAGACCCAGTACCAGGCCCATAAGGCCCAAAAAAGGCTGGAATACGTCCTCGACAATCTGGCCGAGGGCATCCTGGTACACGACCGGGACCGAAAAATCCTCTTCTTCAACCGGCACGCAGAAAAGATCACAGGGTATAAACGGGATCAGGTGGTGGGAAGGGATTGCCACGAGGCGTTCGGGGCTCCCTTTTGCGGAGGGCGATGTTCCTTCATGGAAGGTCCCCCGGAGGCCCTTCAAAATCTCAACTATCCCCTCAATATCATCACGAGGGGGGGCGAACCCCGAAGACTAGAGATGAGCGTGAGCGAGGTGGACACGGGTTCTGAAGGGAGTCTCGGAGTAATCGCCTCTTTTCGGGACGTCACGGACCTGATCGGGCTCAAACTCCGGTTGGGCGAGGTGAAGCGTTTCGCAGGCATCGTCGGCCAACACCCTCGAATGCTCCAGATCTATGCCCAGATCCGGGAGCTGGCAACCCACGACTACCCGGTGTGCATCACCGGCGAGACGGGCACCGGCAAGGAACTGGTGGCCGCGGCCATCCATTCCGAGAGCCGCAGGGGAGGGGGGCCTTTCGTGCCGGTCAACTGTGCCGCGCTTCCCGAGGGCATGCTGGAGAGCGAGCTGTTCGGTCACGTGCGAGGGGCTTTCACCGGGGCCGTTCGGGACAAGCGGGGACGTTTCGAGTTGGCCCACGGAGGCACCTTGTTCCTGGACGAGGTGGGGGAACTGCCGCGGGTTCTGCAGGCGAAACTCCTTCGCGTGCTCCAGGAAAAGACCTTTGAGCGAGTAGGCGGCGAAAAGACGGTCCGGGTGGACGTCCGGGTGATCAGCGCCACCAACCGGAACCTGAAGCGAGAGGTGGAAAAGGGTCGTTTCCGTGAGGATCTTTTTTATCGTCTCAACGTGGTCCCCATTCATGTCCCGCCGTTGCGCCGGAGGAAGGCGGACATTCCACTCCTGCTGGAGCATTTCTTACAAGAGGTCGGAAATGAAGGCAAAGATACGCTTGGTTTATCCAAGCCTGCCCTGTCCCTCATGATGGACTACCCGTGGCCCGGCAATGTCCGCGAACTCCAGAGCGCCCTGCGATACGCCCTGGTGAAATCCCGGGGAGGGCTGATCGAACCCGAGCACCTTCCGCCCGAACTCATATCCTGGAAAGAGCAGCGTCCCGGGGCAGGCCCACCCAGGAAACTGGACGAGGAGAGTGTCCGAACCGCCCTGGCGCGTACCGGCGGCAACAAGGCCAAGGCCGCCAGGCTCCTGGGAGTGGGACGCGCCACCCTCTACCGTTTTCTCAAGGACTTCGAAAGTGTCTCATAATGCAAAACCGTCTCATATACTCCATGAGACAGTCTTGAGGATCGCCACTGCACGCTGAAGGGTGCGCGGCCGGCCCCTGGTGCGGAGGGATTCCTCAAGTGAAGGAGGCATCGAGTCAACCATGGGGAATTACAGGCTTTTATGGGTGAAAATCTTGCTTTCCAGACCCTGAATACCGGGATTTAGTCCAGGCATCGAAACTCTCATCGGGCTGCTCGCCATGCCGTTCCGGCAGGTCGGCGTCTCCTTTCTGACGAGGATAATCGCCCCACACTGTCTCACCAAGTGTCTCAGGTTCCATGCACTAGAATGAGTTCGTCCAATTCCGCCGCAACTCAAAAAAGCATGAAAATCAAAGGGTTTTCATGTTAGTTTCCCCCACTTCGACCAATGGCACGCATCTTGAAGTTTAATCCGTCAATCTATGGGGCGTCGGGCCCGCGCCTCGCGGGGAGAACAAATGTGAGACCGTGCAACCAAAATATCCGGGAGGCCCTGGAACTGGCCGAAAAGATGCTCTTCCTGGCCGACCGGGGGGACGCACAACGGGAAGACACCGGTTGC
This sequence comes from Deltaproteobacteria bacterium, assembly GCA_019307945.1. Classification (GTDB taxonomy): domain Bacteria; phylum Desulfobacterota; class DSM-4660; order Desulfatiglandales; family Desulfatiglandaceae; genus B17-G16. The sequence continues at coordinate 12,127 of JAFDIS010000084.1, forward strand.
GGTGTATTGTACGGGGTGGTGCGGGACGCGGCGTTCAAGATTCGCAGACTGGCCAGGGCCGAGAAAAAGGCCCACCAGCTGAAGGGCTGGTGGCGTGACACGGAGTGATTCAAGGGAGAAAAACCATAGAACGAATAGAACGAAAGGAGGCTAATCATGAGTAAGTCGGAGCAGAATCTAAGGGAAGCGTTTGCGGGAGAATCCCAGGCCAACAGAAAATATCTGGCCTTTGCCAAGCAGGCGGACAAGGACGGCTACCCCCAGGTGGCCAAGCTTTTCCGGGCAGCTGCGGAGGCCGAGACCGTGCATGCCCATGCCCATCTGAGGACCTTGGGCGGGGTCAAGACCACGGCCGACAACCTGCAGGAGGCCATCGCGGGCGAAACCCATGAGTTCCAAGAGATGTACCCCGCAATGATCGAGACGGCAAAGGCGGAGGGAAACAAGGCCGCCGAACGATCTTTCAGTTACGCCAATGCGGTGGAAAAGATCCATGCGGAACTCTACCGCAAGGCCCTCGATACCCTGGAAAACCCCGGTGCCGTGGAATGCTATTATGTGTGTTCGGTATGCGGGTACACCTGCGAGAACGAGGCGCCCGAAACCTGCCCGGTATGCGGGGCCAAGGCCCGGGCCTTCGGCCGGGTCGACTGATCCTCGGGATCGTCCAACCGGGGAACCGGGGGGTTGGGGCCTTCCCCGCCCCCGGGTCTTATGAGACTAAAACCCGGAAAACGTATGATGTTTTTTGAGCGGGGATAAAAAATGGCTGAACCGGAACAGATGTGGCAATATCAGACGGTCAATTGCGGGTATATCTATGACCCCGACCGGGGGGACCGGAAAGGGAAGATCCCCAAAGGAACCCTGTTCGAGGATCTCCCCGAAGACTGGAAATGCCCCGTGTGCGGGGCCGGTAAAAAGAACTTCCGCCCCCTGGGAGGACCAGGCTCGGTGGCCTCGGGGTGAGGGGATCCAGCCGAACGGGGAAGAGCATGACGGCAAGTAATCGATTCAAGAAAGTCCATCGTTTCAAATGCCCCTGCGGCTATACCTATGACCCGGAGGAAGGGGACCGGGAGGCAGGCTGGAAGCCCGGCACTCCGTTCGAGGATCTTCCGGATCAGCTCACGTGCCCTCGCTGCCGCAGACCCAAGGTCCTGTTCAGGGAACAACGTTTTTCAGTTCCCGCCCCGTGAGACGGGATCAGACTTAGCCGGTAAGGAGCCGTCGAACAATTAATAGGGATTCGGGTTGACAGGTGGTCCTTAACGATTGATTATTGATAATCATTATCATTTGTTTTCAGGGGGGGCCTCCTGTTGAAATCAGGTCGAAATTTGCGAATGACGCACCAGAGAAAGGTGATTCTCGAGGAAATGAAAAAACTGGAAGGCCACCCCACGGCGGATGAAGTCTATGTCCGGGTCAGGGAAAGGCTTCCACGCATCAGCCTGGGCACGGTTTACCGGAATCTCGATGTCCTGGCGGCATCAGGGCTGATCCGGAAGATCGAACCGGATTTTCCTCAGATGCGTTTTGATCGAAACACCCACGAACATTACCACGTCACCTGCATGCAGTGCGGCTGAATCGAGGATGCGGAAATGGAAATCCTGGACGATTCCCTGCAGTCTCTCGAAAAGGCCGTGGGAAGACTCACCAAGCACGGCATCTTCGGCCATAGGCTTGAATTTATCGGCCTGTGCCGCGAATGTCGGAAAAAGGAAGAGAACTCGGAATGAATTGCTTTTCCCTGCGGGGAACAGCGGAACAAAAGACGATTAGGAGGGACAACCAGATGGATTTGAAGGGGACTCAGACCGAAAAAAACCTGCTCACCGCTTTTGCAGGTGAATCCCAGGCCAGGAACCGCTACACCTATTTCGCCAGTCAGGCAAAAAAAGAAGGATTTGTGCAGATTTCCGCCATCTTTCAGGAAACCGCCGACCAGGAGAAAGAGCATGCCAAGAGGCTGTTCAAATTCCTGCAAGGGGGTGAAGTGGAGGTCACCGCCGCCTTCCCCGCAGGTGTCATAGGCACGACGCTGGAAAACCTGAAAGCCTCGGCCGGAGGGGAGAATTACGAGCACACGCAGATGTACCCGGGCTTTGCCGCCACTGCAAGGAAAGAAGGATTCGACGCTATCGCCGAGGTCTTCCTCAGTATTGCTGTGGCCGAAAAACAGCATGAAAAGCGCTACCTCGACCTGGCCGCCAACATCGAGGCGGGCCGTGTCTTCAAACGGGACGAGGAAGTGACCTGGCGATGCCGTAACTGCGGGTACCTTCATAAAGGCACCGAAGCTCCGGACATGTGTCCCGCATGCGCACACCCACAGGCCTATTTCGAACTGCTGGGGGAAAACTACTGAAAAATTTTTGTTCACCCCGGGTATGAGGCACGGGAGGTGTGAAATGGAAGAACGGGCGGGCATCATTACCATGATGGGCAATCCACTGACGCTCTTGGGGCCGGCATTGTCGCCGGGTTCGGAGGCCCCCGACTGCAAATTGGTGGACAACGACCTGAACACGGTTGCACTCTCCTCTTACAGGGGAAAGGTATGCATCATCGCTTCGGTGCCGTCCCTGGACACACCCGTCTGCGACACGGAAACCCGCAGATTCAATGAAGAGGCAGCAGAGGCGGGTCCCGAGGTGTCCGTCCTGACCGTGAGCATGGACCTGCCCTTTGCCCAGAAGCGCTGGTGCGGGGCCGCCGGCGCGAATCATGTGATCACCCTTTCCGATCATCGGGAGGCTGCCTTTGGACTCGGTTACGGCGTCCTTATCAAGTAACTGCGCCTCCTGGCCAGGGCCGTCTTCGTCCTGGACCGGCAAGGCATCCTGCGTTACGTACAAATTGTGCGGGAAGTCACGGAGGAGCCCGATTACGAGGCCGTGCTGGGGGCTTGTGCGGGCGCTGTTCTGAATCCCGCTTTTTCCGCCCGGCATTGATGGCAACCACACAAAACAAAAAGGGAGGAGATCTGTCATGGCCGAAAAACTTGAAATCTACAAATGCGAGGCGTGCGGCAATATCGTCGAAGTGCTTTTCGGAGGCAAGGGAGAACTGGTCTGCTGCGGGAAGCCCATGAAACTGTTCAAGGAAAATACGGTGGACGCGGCCAAGGAAAAGCATGTGCCGGTGGTGGAGAAGATCGCCGGCGGTTTCAAGGTCACGGTGGGGAGCGTTGCCCACCCCATGGAAACCGAACACTACATCCAGTGGATCGAGCTTCTCGCCGACGGTAAGGCCTATCGCCAGTTCCTGGAAGCGGGCCAGGCGCCCGAGGCGGTGTTCCAGATAGATGCCGAGACGGCATCGGCCAGGGAATACTGCAACCTACACGGTTTATGGAAGGCGTGATGAATCATGGCGGGCTGAAACCGAAAATCGCTCTGGGGAAATGATACAGAGCATGAAAACCATGCTTTTCCTCGCGGAAAAAACCGGCCTGAAGGGTAAGGTGGGCGGGGCTTTCGGGGCCTTCGGATGGAGCGGGGAGGCGCCCGGGCGCATCTTCGACACAATGAAAAACATCTTTGAGATGGACATGGTAAGCGGCCCCCTGAAACTCAAATCGGCCTCCCTGGGGGGAGGAACCCAGATGGCCCAGGATTATGGAAGGGACGTGGCCGAAAAAATGGCAGGTTAGGCTCGCTCTAGACACCTGCCGACACCGGAAGCCCGCCGCCCCGTGGACACGGGCCGATGGGCTCGCAAGTGAGAGGAAGGAGGTAGGCTCATGAGTACGCCACAGCACTGCCCGGGCTTTCACGATTTGAAACATCTCAAGTCCTTTGTGTGCAAGTGCCCCAATTGCGGGAAGGAGAAGGAGATCTTCTCCGACGAATTCGACAGGCCTCATCGGTGTTCCGGCTGTAACGAGGAAATCGATTTCAGCAAGTGTACACCTGAGGCCGAGGCCTGAAGGACGTTCTCTCCCTCCCGCCGACCGGAGGGTTCTGCGGGAGGGCGCATAAATCTCATGGGAGCCGTGAGGATGAAGCGTTTTGCCTACAAAGTGACCAAGCACCCGGCTCAACAGTTCCGGAGACTCGCCTAGTTTCCATCCATAAATGGCTCTTTTTGTCCTCGGCTCGCTCGGACTCCCCATCCTCCGGATGGGTCCCCAGTTTGTCCGCGCTGCGCTTGGACTCCCCACCCTTCGGGCGGGTCGGCGCCTGCCTGTGCCGGGCACGGCAGACAGGTCAATCTGCGGGATCACTTGCCTGCCTGTGCGGGGCACGCAGACAGGTGCGGCGTACTTCATCATCCACGGCCACGAACCCAATCTGTTCGAATCCATGCCGGCATCGGTCAACGACCCCACCCTGGTGGAGGCCGCCAAAGAGGCCGGCGCTGAAGGGATCAACCTGGTGGGGATGTGCTGCTCGGGTGCGGAGATGCTCTCCAGGCACGGGATTCCTCACGCGGGGCCCCTGCCCGGGAGGGGAGTGCGGAGCCTAAGACGTCTTCGACACATCCCGGCAGACCTGAAAGAACGGTTGCCAACAGTAAAAATTACCACTATAGTTCTAGGGTATTTCAACCCACCTGAACCCATTCAAGGAGGAAGCGGAACATGGAAAAATACGTATGCAGCGTATGCGGGTACGAATATGATCCTGAGCAGGGAGATCCGGACAACGGGATTGAGCCGGGGACTCCATTCGAAGACCTGCCCGATGACTGGACATGCCCGGTCTGTGGTGCAGCCAAGGATCAGTTCGAAAAGGAGTAGACATTATATCCGATGTCCCAACGGCCTGAGCAGGAAAAAGAGTTGGCCATCCTAAAAAGCGCGGTCGAAAACACGAACGAGGGCTTCGTCACCATCGACGCGGATCACAGGGTGCTCTTTTTCAACAAGGCGGCTGAAAGGATCTTCGGTTACCGGAGGGAGGAAGTGATCGGCCGTGATCTGGACCGGATCATGGCGCCCTCTTGCAGCCGCAATCATCGTCTGGCCGTTCGACGTTACGTGGAAACCCGCATCCCTTCCCGCATCGGGCATGACACCGAGATCACGGCTACGCGAAAGAACGGGGAGCCTTTTCCGGCCAACATCTCCTTCTCCGTCTCCGAGGTGAAGGGGAAGCTTTATTTTACGGGCATCATAAAGGATCTGACAGAAACCCGATCCCTCGAGGCCCAGGTCTCCCGCGCAGAACGCCTTGCCGCCCTGGGACAACTGGTTTCCGAAATTACACACGAAATCAAGAACCCCCTCATGGTGATCGGCGGATTTGCAGAGCAACTGATCCGTCGTGCGTCGGACGAAGAGATCCGGGAAAAACTTCTCATCATCTCCAAAGAAGTGGGCCGCTTGGAACAACTCCTCAAGGAATTGCGGGAGTTTTACACGCCCGGCCGGCCTGCCAAGGAGAGCGTCGATCTCGCGGATCTCGCCCGTGAGGTGACTCTGCTCCTGGGGGATGCATGCACCCGGCAGGGTGTCCAAGTCACCGTCTCGGCGGATGAGCCGCTCAGGGTGCGGGGAGACCGACACAAACTGAAACAGGTCCTTCTCAACGTGATCAAGAACGCCATCGAGGCCATGCCCGAAGGGGGAGCGCTTGCGGTCTACGGACTCCGCTCCGGGGACAGGGTGCGAGTCAGCGTCGCCGACACAGGGACGGGGATCGCCCCGGAAGACCTGAGCCGGGTCTTTTTCCCCTTCTTCACCACCAAGAGAGAAGGGACAGGCCTCGGGCTTACGATCTCGAAAGGCATCGTGGAGGATCACGAGGGCGGATCTCTGGAGCTTCGGCCGCGCGAAGGAGGAGGGACCGTGTGCGAGATCGAACTTGCGGCCGATCCGTTGTCCCTGGAAACCCCTAAATCCGAACAAGAATCAAAACAACAAGGAGCAAGAGATGGAGCCTGTTGAAATCGCGAAAGACATATACTGCCTGAGCGCCATTGACTGGAACATCCGTGATTTTCATGGATATTCCACCTATCAGGGATCCACCTACAACGCCTATCTCATCCTGGACGAGAAGGTGACGCTTATCGACACGGTGAAGGCGGAGTTTGCAGAGGATCTTCTCGCCGCCGTCTCCCAACTGGTGGATCCAAGGAGTATCGACATCGTCATCAGCAACCACACCGAAATGGACCACACGGGAGGACTTCCCAGGATCATGCATAGAATAGGGGAAAAAAAGCCCCTGTATTGTTCCAAGATGGGATACAAGAACCTGTCGCGTCACTTTTCCCAGGAATGGAATTATCAGCCCGTGGAAAACGGCGGGCAACTCAACCTGGGCAAGAGGACTCTCACCTTCCTGGAGACCCGTATGCTCCACTGGCCGGACAGCATGTTCTCCTACTGCCCCGAAGAAAAAATCCTCTTTTGCAGCGACGCATTCGGGCAGCATTACGCCAGCCTGGAACGATTCGACGACCAGGTGGGCGAGTCCATCATGCCCCACGCGAAAAAGTACTTCGCCAACATCCTTATGCCTTATTCCCCCTTGGTACTCAAACTCGTGGACAAGGTAACCGAACTGGGCCTGGCCCTGGACATGCTCTGCCCGGACCACGGGATTATCTGGAGACAGGACCCATCAAGAATCATTAATGCCTACGTGGAATGGAGCACCCAGAAGCCCAAGAGGAAGGCCGTGGTGGTGTACGACACCATGTGGCACAGCACGGAAAAGATGGCCGAGGTCATCGCCGAGGCCCTGGCACGGCAAGGCGTGGAGGTTACGCCCATGCACCTTCGAACCTGCCACAGGAGCGACGTGGTCACGGAAGTCCTGGACGCGGGTGCGCTGCTGGTGGGCTCTCCGACCTTGAACAACGGCATCTTTCCCACCGTGGCCGATTTCCTCACCTACCTCAAGGGCCTCAAACCCTTGAACAAGATCGGAGCGGCCTTCGGGTCTTACGGTTGGAGCGGTGAGGCGGTCAAGATCGTCGGGAAGCAACTGGAAGAGATGAAGATCAACGTTATAGACGCCGGAGTCCGTGTACAATACGTACCGGGCGAGAGCGAATTCAAGGCTTGTACCGAACTGGCTGCGAAGATTGCCGCCGCGCTTCCCAAGCCATGATTCCCGGAGAGGAGATTGCGGTCATGGAGATACGGGTCAAGATGTACACCCTGAGCACCTGCAGCCACTGCAGGGCCACCAAGAAATTCCTGGAAGATTGCAACGTCCGTTATGAATTCACGGACGTTGATCTGCTCACCGGTGACGAACGGGCCGCCATACTGGAAGATGTGCGCAAGCTGAACCCGGCCTGCTCATTTCCCACAATCCAGATCGGGGACAAGGTCATCGTGGGTTTCAGGGAAGACGAAATCAGGGAGGCGCTCGGGCTATGAGCGATGTGGAACGGTTGTACGATACCTTGAAAGCAGTCCAGGAACCCAAGGGCTATTTCTTCAACCATGACCGGGGCCGTGTCTTAGAACTCCTGGAGGCGCTCCTGCTCAACAAGGAACGCTACGGATATATGTGCTGCCCTTGCAGGCTGGCGGCAGGGGACAGGGAGAAGGACCGGGATATCATCTGCCCTTGCGTATATCGCGAGGAGGACGTGCGCCGATACGGCAGTTGCTACTGCAATCTGTACGTGTCGGAGGCATGGAATCTCGGCGAAATCCCGCACACTTATGTACCGGAAAGAAGGCCTCCGGAAAAACTTTTCCCATGAAGGCCCTAAAAGCCCTTCCCCTGGCCGAGAAAACCACCGAGTTTTTAATACAAAACCGGGCCCCTCAAGGGCTACGTCAAGGAGGCCTTCAAACCTTGGGAGACCCTTTTCCTGGGTCCCATGAGTTTGGATTTCCTGGTGGGGATGGACAAGGTTTACGGAGATAGGCGCCTGACGGGGGAATCCCTTTTATACGAGCCTCAAGCCCTGGGACCGTTACGGCTCGAACGCGGGGGACTTCCCGGGATTCCTGCGTTTCAACGGCTGGAGGTTGTAAAGAAGATCAGTGGGTTTGGTATCACCGCGCTCCGCGCGGTGGATGAAGCCCCCCACCACCCCGCAGGTCTCAGGAAAACCTTGGATATAAACGCCGTCCCGATTCCCCGAGCCCGATCCCTGAAAGGAAACGGCTTGAGAGGAACCGGGAAAAAGGAGGTCTTTCAACGATGGTCAAGCGTGCATTCTTTTCGATGTGCCTGCTCTTGATTCCCGCCATGACATTTGCAGATTCCCCGATAAGGATAGAGACGTTCAGCCAGGGGGACAGTGGAGCCCTGCCGAGCGGCTGGAAGGGCCGAAGTTCGGGCATGACCGAAAAGGCCAAATCGGTATACAGAGTTGTTGTGGAGGCCGAAAATGCTTATCTCACGGCCCATTCCAGGGGAGAGGCTATTCAGATCGGCAAGGAAATCGAAATAGATTTGAATAAATATCCTTTCCTTACCTGGAGATGGAAAGTAGAGAGGCTCTGTGAAGGAGGGGATGAAAGGTACAAACAGACAGGTGACAGCGCGGCCGGGGTATATGTAGTATTTCCAAGCTGGAAGAAGTGGAACCCCAAGGCCATTAAATACGTCTGGAGCGCAAGCGCTCTGCCCGTGGGCTTCAAGACAAAAAGCCCCTATGCCTCGGACACCAAGATAATCATTCTTGAAAACAAAGACTCTCCGCTGGGAAAATGGATCGAAGAGAAGGTCGATGTCCGCAAGGATTATGAAAATTTGTGGGGAAAAAAGCTGAAAAAAGTCAAGCTCATCGGAATAATGACAGACTCGGACAATACGGGCGAGGAGGCGGTGGCTGCATATGATGATTTCTATTTCGAACCGGAAAAGGTGAATCCATGAACGGGCCCGTTTGCAGCATGTTCTTCGGTCTCATATTTGCCTCGGCTTTACAATCACCCTGAGGAAGAAAGCGGAAAAAGGCCTTTATTCTACCGGCCGGCTTCAAATATCCCACTTCTTACTAAGGGCCGGTGATCCCTAGGAACGAAAGGCGAGAGGATCAAGAATACCGTAGGGGCCGAAACTGCCCCTGACACTCATCAGGATCGCCAGGACCACCGTGATGGAGGTCCCGGTAAAGATGGCGATCATGATGCTTATCTGATATTTGATGGCCGTCATGGGGTCGGCGCCTCCCAGAATCACTCCGGTCATCATGCCGGGCAGGGCGACGAGGCCGATAGTGGCCATAGTAGCCACGGTGGGCAGGAGCGCCGCCCGGCAGGCATGGCGCAGATACGGTCGGATTGCTTCGTGCAGGCGGGCACCCTGGGAAAGGGTGTAAAGAAAGGCTTTTTCACGTTGGTTCATGGCTTCATAAAAACTCCTGATCCCGATAATATCAGCCCGCAGACAATTGCCCAGGATCATTCCGCCTATCGGGATCACGTACTGGGCATCCATAAGCATGGGCCGGTTGAGCAGGGGCCCGACAAAAACCAGCAACGGCAGGGCCGTACCTCCCACCAGGGCCATAAAAAGTGGAAAGAGGAACCTGCGAAGCCTGAGCCCGCACCCCCTGACAATGGAAAAATCCGCCACCGCCACCATGACCACCAGCCACAATCCATTGATCCAGGGACTATTCAGGCTGAAAACGATCTGGAGGTAAAACCCCACAAAGAGCAACTGGAGCGTCATCCTCGCCACGGCGGAAAGCGTTTTACCGATGATCGGGATTCGCAGCCAGATCATCAACCCCAAGGGGATAATGAGCAGAGCGTAATACGAGGACAAAGCCCAGAGACCGATCTCTTCAGTATGCATTTTTTCCGCCTCTTGCAGAAAGTTCAACCACCCGGTCGGCCTCATCTAGAAAGGCATGATCATGGGACACGGCCAGGATGGAGACATCGGGGTTGGCAAAAAGAAATTCCAGCACCTTCTTTCCGTTCTTGCTGTCAAGAGCCGAGGTAGGTTCATCCAGGAGGAAAATCTTCCGCTCAAGGAGTATGGCGGAAATCAGGGCCGCCCGCTGCTTTTCGCCTCCGGAAAGGGCACCGACCTCTTTGTGGAGCAACTCTTGTGAAAGGGAGAAGCGTTCTAGAAAGCCGGGCAGCCTGTCAAGATTATTCCTGAGGCTCGTGTTGGCCCGGAAGAAGAAGGGGCTCCTGAACCATTCGTGCAGCGTCCCGTCTCCGAGTTCAGGTTCCTGGGGAACGTAGGACAGCAACGTACGCAAGGTCCATACCGAATCGTGCGTGAGACGTTTTCCCTGGATGAAGATTTCACCCTCGGCGGGAATCACGAAGCCTAAGATGCACTTCAAAACGGTCGACTTGCCCACGCCCGACTCGCCGGTGAGCACAAGTTTTTCACCGGGCATAAGCCGTAAGGAAAAACCGTCCAGAACGGTCTTTGCCTCAAATCGTACCACAATGTTCTTCATCTCGATCGCGGGAGCGGACCCCGTCTTTCCGTGGAGACAAGTCGCCCTTTCAGCCTCGAGCCTCTTCATTGATCTCATTTCTCAATTCCTCGACACGCTCGCGGAGAAACCGGAGAACGTCCCGCCCCCGGTCCGTCAGGTAATAGCTTTTCCGCGCGCGCAGACCAGCACCTGCATCCACTTCAGAACGAAGCCATCCGTGACGCTCCATCCTGTTGAGCAATGGATAGAGTGTGCCGGGACTTATCCTATACCCATGCTGCTGTAGTTCGTTAAGCATCCACTGGCCGACAACCGGGCCTTCACTTGCGTGGTGGAGGATGTGGACCTTCCAGAAGCCCAGGAGAATTTCGCGGGTGATTTTTTTTAGTTCCTGTTCCATATCGGTAACCGTAATCGATTATCGATATAAAGTCAAGCAAATTTGCTCCTAGACTTGGGGGTCACATCTTGATTTGTGATTTACTTTGTGGCATGTGGGCTCAAGCAGCCTGAAATGGGGGGGCAAGACAACAGTGGCCAGACCCTGGAGGATCCAGTATGAGGGCGCATATTACCATGTGCTTTCGCGGGGGAACGAGAAACGAAAGATTTTCTATGATGACAAGGACC